>JAQCER010000786.1 GCA_027618625.1 Verrucomicrobiota bacterium | reverse complement strand
CGAAGGGGAAGCCCAGACGTTCGATGCCACCTGGTCAGCGCTCGCCAGCCCCCAACGCACCGCCTTACTCACAGGATCCGATGACTTTTTGAGATGGTTCGAATCCCTGCTGCAAAACTCCTCGAATGACCGCAGTTTTTCCATTGCTGAAATGGAGGCAACCACTCGCACCATCAATGACAGTGTGATCTACCAGGCGATGAGCGAGGAGAGTTTCTCGGGCTCGAAGCTGCTCTTTAAGGAATTGTTGGCAGCCAACATCGCCACGGAGGAACTGCTTTGCCGCATTGGTCCCGAATTGATTCTCAGCAACCCTCGCAATGGATACGCTGCGGAAGAGCTTGCCGGCATTCAGGAGAAAGCAGGACAGATCGATGCAGCAATCGCAAGTTGGGATGTGGCAATCGCAGCGGTGCCGGAGACCAACACGCTCCGCTACACGGATGCGTTCCGGGCGAAGGCGAACCTGCTCGAACGTTCCGCACGCTTTGCCGATGCCCTGGACGCGCTGAAGGCACTGGATTCCAAGCGGCTCGACAAGACGGGGAAAGCTGCATTCCAGAACTCGCTGAAGGAGCTGCGCATCCTGGTACTTTCGGAAAAACGCAATGCACAGGAGCTGCTGAAGTTCGCTGCCAGTGGGCTCGAGCTCCAACCGGACTCGACGCAGGGCCGGCTGAGCGCGGCGGCGGTGTTTCGGGCATTGCGGCTGAAGGCGCAGGCAGCGGGCAATGAACCGCACGCATGGGCGTTCGGATTCCTGGCAGCACAAACTTTGGCGCAACTGGAGCGCGATGAAAAGGACTCGACCGGAGGCCGCCTGGACAGCGCCCTTCAGGATTTCAATGCCATGCACGTAGCCTTGGGGAAACCCGGCGGCATCGTTGTGCTGATCCCCAAAGGTCACGCTTGGAGATACACCACCGTTCCCCAAAGCGACGATTGGATGAAGCCGTCTGCTGACGACACCTCCTGGCTGAGCGGCCCAGCTCCCCTTGGCTATGGTTCCAGCAATCTTCGCACTTCCATTGATCTCGACAGCGACCGTCGATCGAAGCCACTCGTGACCTACTTCCGCACGAAATTTTTCCTCCGCGCCAACGAAACCGTGCAGCGGATCGCCTTCGATCTGCTGCGCGACGATGCGGCAGTCGTCTACTTGAACGGCGAAGAAGTGCGCCGGGATAATTTGCCCAATGGGCCTCTCACTGCGACCACTCTGGCAGTGGAGAAGACATCTGGAAGGGACGAGAGCCTTTATTTCCCCGGGCCATTCGCGACCGAGCGACTGCTACCCGGTGAGAACACGCTGGCAATTGCCGTGCATCAGTACGATCCGGCAAGCTCCGACCTGATCTTCGACGTCGAACTGGTGATCAACGATCTCGGCAAAGACACAGCGTTGAAAGCCGTCGCTGGCTCCCAATTGCAAGAAGCGCTGGGGACGCTCTGGCTGGATGTCCCCGAATCGATCCGCACCAAGGTCCGCCGCGATTAAGCGGGATGTCCCCCTCTATTCCCTGCTCGAACATCCATGAGCAGGGCAATGGCCCCAGCTCTCGCGAGAGATCTCAGCTCGCAGCTCTGGCCACCCATTAGTTATCAGTGTCGGTGAGCAGAAGAGCAATCAACCGTTTCAAAATCAGTCGACCGTTCCCGTCACTCGATAGAACTAGTGCACACCTTTCGCCGAATTGACCGTCTGAAAACGATAGCGCCCGCCCCCGAGATTGGTCAGACTCGCGGACGGATCCTTTGTCCATCCGCCATCTGCGCGCGAGGAACCTTCCAGTGCCATCGTGGAAAATAAGCCTTTCTCCACCAGAAACGTCACCGAGACGTTGTCGCCCTGGGGTTGCGTTTCCTCAATCACTACCGTAGGCAGGGAACGGGCTTCGGCGACCAGGGGCGCCCCATAGGGAAGGGTAGCAGGAATTTTGGGACGCACCGCCATTCGGTAAATTCCGGCCTTCTCAGGCTGCAGAGTGAACCCCTCGGAGGAACCAGCGATGGTCGTCACTGTCGCATCCTTGATCTCAGAGCTGTTCGATACCTTCACATTGTCCAGATACACTCCCAGGTAGTTTTCCGGCCCGATGTAGGCGTTGTTGTGGTGCCGGAAACGGAATCGGAAACGGGCGGTGGATCCCGCATAGTCAGTAAGCGGCAGGGCATAGTGGGAAAATGCAGTGTCACCACTGGTTCCCGTTCCGGCCCGCTCCCAGAAAGCAGTCCAGGAGGCCCCTTCATTCGTCGAAATCTCTGCATACAATTTCGTGCGCTCAGTCACCCAGCGGAACCGGCAGTCGAACTCGAACTTGCTGGCACCCGATAGCAGCAATTCGCGATCGAGCTCAAACGACTGATCCTCAAAATCGGTGGGAAACGTCAGGTAGAAAGATCGGCTGCCACTGCTGGCGTGAGTGCTTGACGAAAGACTGTAGGCGCTGCTCGTTCCGTCAATCACGCGGCCGAGAGTACCAGTCTCAGCGCCCTCAGTCCATGCCGTTGAATCGATTCCTGAGATCTTCACATCATACGCAGCTGCACCCGGGACAGGACTGAACGAGAAAATATTGGGCTGATTCAGCGAGGCGACTACCGGACCCGTGATCGCCGGAGCTACGTAAGCCAGACGCGCGTCGACCTTGATGTTCTGCGTATTACTCGCAGTCACCGTTGCTTCGGCCAGCGTCTGGCCTTCGATTTCAAAGCGAACGCTGCTACTTCCCGCCGCGGCAACAGGAAGCGAGTAGCCCCCCGCATCGGCAGTCACTGAATAATGTTCCGACGCCGGGGAGGTCACTGTCGTTCCTCCGATTCCCTCACCATTACTGTATTCACCGTCGGCATTCACATCATAGTAGGCCACACCTCAGTAGTGTTTGGCATATTGAGTGCTTACGGCATTCTACAAG
>JAQCER010000785.1 GCA_027618625.1 Verrucomicrobiota bacterium | reverse complement strand
TCAATGGTTCCTTCGATTCTGGCGATCGCTTTTCATCGTCAATGTTCCATCCAACCTCACCATTGCGCGGCCAGATCGCTGGTTACATTGTCGGCTACCTTTCTTCCAGCCCTGGAGTCGAACCAACACCAGGAAAGGGATTTGACCAGGATTCCGATTCTTTTCTCGACGACCTGCGTCACGGTTTCTTTCAACGACTCCCCACAGCCGGACTCCCCACAGACCAAGAGTTAATCGATCAATTAATTCCCTATTTAAATCTCGATGCGACTCCCAACCCTATCTCTGAATCAGGAGGGTTCATCCAAGTCCAGTAGCAGGTTGAATTCCAGTGCGCTCTTAATTCAAGCTCAAACTACACTATTCTTGTAACGCGGGTTGGGTCTCAGCCCAATTTTCTCGACAATTTGCCCAGCGATGCCTAACATCATTGCATGGCTGAACGGCGTATTTCTCTATCAATCCTGATGGTCAGTGCCATCTGGAGCATGGGTTTCAATGCGGGATGGGCGGAAGAGCCCACTCCACGATCCGTCACGATCGAAACTGTTCCTGGTCGATTACTGTTTTCGCCCGATTCCGTTCTCGTGAAGCCCGGTGAGATGTTGCGCCTGACGGTGAAGAACCACGGCCCGGTGGTTTGCAATTTTGTCATCTGCGGTGAAGGAGCAGGCAACTGGACGCAGGTTGCGGATCTGGTCATCGATCTTGGTGCATCCATGCTGGCGCGCAACTTTGATCCCGGCCCACCACTGGTCACGCATGGCACTGGCCTGATCCGTCCCGGTGAAGAAGTGACACTTGACTGGCGGGCACCGCAGCAGGAAGGCGTCTATCCATTTCTCAGCTCAGTGCCGGGCCACGTGCCGCTCATGCACGGCGAATTTCTGGTGACATCGAAGTCCGTCGGAATCTCGAATCTGCACTATCGCTACTTCGAAGGAAAATGGGACGGAGTCCCGGATGTGTCAGACCTTAAGCCAATCGCCAGCGGTGTTCTTCCGGGGAACCTAATCGACTTCGATGCCATTCCCGGACTGAAGGCGCACCTGGACGGCCGCAAGCCGGGGATGCAATCGGCACTCGAAATCGGTGCCAACGTTCATGTGCCGCTGAAGAGCGATTACACCTTTGCACTGGCAAGCGATGTCCCGGCAAAGCTGGTGATTTCCCATACCGAGGTGGTGACGCATGATGGCACCAGAGATGTAACGCGTTTCGGCAAAGTTGAACTCGGTGCACCTGAGCCCACGACCGAATTGCCATGGATGCAGTTGCTGCTGATCAGCAACGGCGAACTGAAAACGCCCGGATTGAAGTGGCGTGGTGCCGCAGGAAGCGCAAACTTGTCGGTAGCAAAACCGCATGTGATCACACCCGATGAAATACCGTTCGCCGCCACTTTGCCAATGCCCGATGCGTCCGCACTGGCGCTCGCCGTTGCCCTGCAGAACGATTTGAACTACTGCTTCGATCCCGACACGCTCGCCGTCCGTTACGCATGGGCAGGCGGATACGTGGATGCTCGGCCTGTAGAAAACGATGGCAGTGGCAGATGGAATGGCAACGCTCTGCCGCTTGGCGAAATCATCCCGCTGGGTGCCGAGTCGACCTTCCCTCTACGCATCGGCAGGCTGGCGGAGGATGCGCCCGAGGTGCGATACCTTGGCCACAGCACCGCACCGGGAGAACCGCTATCCTTGATGTTCCAAGTCGGCGACTACGCCGTCTCGCAAAAGGTATCGATCAGCGGTCCCGAGCACACTGTAACCTACACGTTCCACATCGAGCCCGCCCCCGCGCCAGGGGTGCAGATCGTCTTTTCCGCGAATCCAGACGAAGTGGAAGTATCAACGCCTCACGGATTTGCCAGAAACGGCATCGCCGTACTCACTCAACCAGAGAAAGACGCACCAGTAGTCGTTCAATTGCGGCCAAGTCGAGCTGAGCGTTGAGCATGGGAACGCGAAAGCGAAAGTGAGACCGTCCGTTTCGGCGGTCTTTTTTCGCGCTGTCCATCACGCCCCACATGCTCATTTACCATTTACCCAGTTGCTAATCTGCTAATCTGCTAATCTGCTAATCGGCTAAAAGCCAGCACTCCCCCGTCGTTTTTTTGCCCTATCGCCGCGACTTCTCCGGCAGGCGCTCGGCGAGATAGATGCGGTGATTCTGGCGCTTTGCGTTGATGTGCTTTGCACAGGGAATCTCCTCGCTGCGGAATCCGGCTTTGCGAAGTGCCTTGAGAAATTGCGGCTCCGCTTCTGCTGCCCAGATTGCCGCGCGGCCACCAGGACTGAGGGCTGCCTTGAGGAGTTCAAGGCCAGCACCGCTGTAGATCTGCCCATTCTGCGGCTGAATCAATGACGATGGCCCATCGTCGACATCGAGCAGGATCGATTCGTAGGTCGGCCCTTTGGTCGCCGCTTTCAAGATAAGGTTGTGAACATCGCCCTGCACTATCTGAGTGCGCGGATCCGCCAGAATCTTATCGTTGAGCCCGTCGAGGTGCTCGCGGTTCCAGCGCACGATTTCTGGCAGGAGTTCGGCAACGAATACTGCAGCTCCGGGCCCCGTCAGTTCGAGAGCACGTCGCAGGCTGAAAGACAAGCCCAGCCCTCCAATCAGCACCCGCGCCTTTTGGTGTGGCTGCAAATGGCCACACCCGATGTCTGCGAGCATCAATTCCGAATGCGTCAGCATCGTGCTCATCACCTGGCGCTGGTTCATGTAGAGCATGAACTTTCCGTCGTGTTTGTAGAGTGCAAACACCGCACCATCCGGCGCGATTGTCTCAGCGATTTTTTCGGTAGGTTTCATTCCTTGCTGGCAGCTCAGTCGAGCCGCCCGCACCATGCGCACGACAATCGTCCTGGATCGCACCCTGCACTCGTAGAGAATCGTTGTCGAGGCAACAGAA
>JAQCER010000784.1 GCA_027618625.1 Verrucomicrobiota bacterium | reverse complement strand
CGACGTCGATATCCCCGACCGCCTTCACTTCGAGATCGAACAAGCCGTGCTTGGCAAACAGCGTCAGCATGTGATCGAAAAACGGGATGCCGGTATCGATCGCCAACTTGCCAGTGCCATCAATATCGAGCGACAACTGGATGTCGGTTTCGGCAGTTTTTCGAGAAATCGAGGAGGTGCGGGAATTGGCCATCGCTGCTACTATACAACCGGCAGTGGGCATTGACAAAGTGAATGACCTTCCATAACTGCCGACTGTGACGGCCCATTATGCCATAATGCCTGAAGACCAAAGTGCATCCGTATTCGATTTGTCGCACGTGTGCCTGGCACCGAAGCGACTGCTGGACGTCACTTTGTCCATTCGGCCGGGCGTCACCGCCGTGCTGGGAGCCAGCGGGTCGGGCAAAACATCCCTGCTCAATATCCTGGCGGCGTTCGAAAAACCGTCAGCGGGAGTTGTAAAGAGCGGCGCCAGAATTTTCTGGGCACCCCAGGATGGCGGACTATGGCCAGGGATGACAGTGCACGAGCATCTCTCGGCGATGACCCGCGAGAAAGATGCGATCGCCAGGACACTGGACGCGTTCGAGCTGGCAGCACAGGCAACCCAAGTGCCGGCGACGCTCTCGCGAGGACAGCAATCTCGCCTCACTGTTGCAAGAGCACTTCTCGCAGACTGCTCCGCCCTCATCATGGACGAGCCGTTGGCCCACATCGACACCAATCGGCGCCCCCCATTCTGGGAGGCGATTCGCAAGTCGATCACCGCCCGTGGTCAGTCACTGATTTTTGCCACGCACGAACCCGAGCTCGTACTCGGCGAGGCTGAACACGTCATCTGCATGAGTTCTGGTGAAGTCTTTACCAGCGGCACTGTGGCCGAACTCTACTGGCAGGCAGCCTCGCCAGAACACGCGGCATTCCTCGGCCCAGTGAACTGGGTGACGCGCGAGGTTCAGACCGCCTGGTTTCCACAGACAAATGCTGCCATTCCGCAGTGCCTCAGGCCTGAGCAACTCTGCGTCGATGCCGCTACCAGTAGCCCATCACCATCCCCCATCACCGTGTATGCCGCACGCTTTCGCGGGAGCCACGAAGAACTCATACTCCACCACGCCGGACTCGACGAAACCAAGACCTTCTGGCATCGGCCGAGCAATCCCGTGCTCAGGCCGGGCATTCCGGTGACCTTGGGCGAACGTTAGGTTAGGCAGGAAGGAAAGAATACAAAACCGTGACCAGAAAGCCTGCGGTAGGCCCATCACTTTGGGTTACTTGATGCACCTGAAGATTTGGATTCTTGCTTAGCCAAGCGTTCATGTACTTCTGAACGTCAATGTGCGATCCTGAGAAAATGATGACCTGCATGATTGTTGGATTTTTTGTTGGTTGTTAACGTAAGTAATGGGTAAGTTCCTCCATTCCGACTGGATCGTCAAATTCAGGGACTGAATTTGGGAGTTTTTCACTGGTTTGAAGCGCCATTCCCATGCAGCGTCCCCCTCGTGCACGGCTACTTTGACTACAATGCTACGACCCCACTCAGCGCCGCGGCGACGGAGGCATGGAACACCGCGTCGCGCATCCATTGGCACAATGCCTCGAGCCTCTATCGCGAAGCGGCGGTCGTCCACCAGCTCCTCGATGACATGCGCAGCGACTTGGCGGACTTGGTTGATTGCGACGAACCGGATCGTATCCTCTTTAATTCGGGGGCAACGGAAGCGAACAATGCAGTGCTGTCTCACATTGCCAGAACTACCGCGGGAAAAGTGGCCATCAGCGCAATTGAACATCCGTGCGTCTCCGATTGCGCACGGGCTCTGCTCGGCGATCGCCTGGTCGAACTGCCAGTGAATGGCCGTGGCGTTCTCGAATTGGATGCCCTTGCAGAGTTCCTGTCAGATCAAAGTGACATCGCTCTGGTTTCCGTCATGGCCGCGAACAATGAATGCGGAACCCTGCAGCCGTGGCAACAAGCACTCAAGCTCTGCAGAGAACGTGAAGTCCCCTTCCATTGCGATGCGGCACAGTGGATCGGCAAGCTGCCCGCCCTGGGCCTGGGAGATTGCGACTACCTCACCGGCAGCGCCCACAAGTTCGGCGGTCCAAAGGGCACCGGCTTCCTCATTCTTCCAGAAGACGAGATGGGATTCCGCTCATTGATCGGTGGCCCACAACAAGAGGAACGCCGTGCGGGAACCGAAAATTATCCAGCCGTCGCCGCCATGCTTGCCGCATGGAAAGTTCTCGAACCGAGACTGGATGCGCTGGCACAGGAGCGCGTGCAACTCCGAGCGTGGGCCGAGGCCGCACTCACTTCCGTAGTCCCGGGAATACGCATCGTTGGCATCGGCGCCGACCGACTCTGGAATACTATTCTGTGCATCTTGCCCGCCCACGACAACCGCCGCTGGTTGACACGCCTCAATCGGCTGGGCTTCTGCGTCTCCACAGGATCTGCGTGTAGCTCGGGAAAGGAAAATCCTTCTCGGGTTCTCCAGGCGATGGACTACACCTATGAGGACATGGGCCGCACGCTCAGAATCAGCAGTGGCTGGGAGACATCGAAGACAGATTGGGAGGTGCTAGTGAAGGCGATGGCTGAAGTCAGCACTGAGCTCGGAGGGTAGCCGGAGATCCACAAAGCCCAAGGTCGGAACATTTTGATTTGGGCACCATGGATAACGCGAAGAAGACAGAAGGCGAGCGGAACCGTCGGACTTATCTTCTACAGCGTCAGCTTTGCCTCTGACATTTTCCCTTTTCTACAGCCCTTCGATCATCCCAAGCAACATCAACCGCTCGCTGGCGGTCACAGGTGCAGCTTCAATCATGGCGCTAACATTCGCGGGAACAGGGCGTTCCCCAATAGCAAGCAACGCCATGGTCATAAGACGAAACCGGTCGCTTTTCCT
>JAQCER010000783.1 GCA_027618625.1 Verrucomicrobiota bacterium | reverse complement strand
CAACGTTGACTTCGACGATTACTCGGACTGGATCGAGTTGCACAATGCTGGAAGCCAACCCGTCTCCCTGTCTGGATTCTTTCTCACTGACGATATCACCGAACCGCTAAAGTGGCCGTTTCCATCCGGAGGAACGATTCCTGCAGGCGGTTACCTAGTCGTAAGGGCAGATGGATTCGATGCCGGCCCTGGCGAACGTCATTCGCGAGAGTTTTCTCCATGGGCCAGTTTTACGACTGACAACTTCCACACCAACTTCAAGTTGTCTGGTTCCGGAGAGGAACTGGCATTGGTATACTCAGACTCGAACGTTGCAGGAGGACCCATGCCATTGCTGTCTCTCGGCGCGCGATGGAATTATCTGGACAATGGATCCGACCAGGGCGCGGAGTGGATTCAACCAGACTTTGACGATTCCTCCTGGGCCGAGGGCAACGGTCAGTTGGGATATGGGGAGAACGATCAAGCAACCACCATTTCTTTTGGCGATGACTCTGACAACAAATTTGCGACGACTTATTTTCGCACAAGCTTCACCGGTGCCGATCTGTCGGTGATCGACTCAGTTCAGCTCAATGCCCTTGTCGATGATGGGGCGATCATTTATGTCAATGGTGTGGAGACGCACCGGGTTCGTATGCCCGATGGACCTGTAGGCTATCAGGAATACGCAGCAAGTGACGCCCGCGAAGACGTATTCGACAATCTGGTGTTCGATAAGACCATGCTGAACCAGGGAACCAACACCATCGCGGTGGAAGTGCATCAGGGCTCGGGCAACAGCTCAGACGTGAGCTTCGTCCTCGAGATTCTCGCTCAAACGTCTGCCGTTGCTGACGACTATTCGGTTGTCGATACCGTGACCTTTGACCAGCAGTGGGATGACGTTTCGTATGGGCGGTCTGCGGCTGACGCGGCAGTTTGGAGTTACTTTGGCGAACCCACTCCCGGCGCTGCCAACACCACCGCACCTGCATCCGATCCCAATGCCAGAGCGGCAGATTTGGAGTTCTCTGTAGCCGGAGGATTCTTCGATCGGAGCGTGAGCCTGGAACTGGCGTTGCCAGCAAATGCAGTAGAATCAGCGATTTTCTACACTTTGGATGGATCCTGGCCGACGTCCGGTTCCACACCTTACAATGGGCCCATCGTTCTGGATAAGACCACTGTTGTACGGGCACGCACCTTCGGTAGCGATCTCGTTCCAGGGCCACTTCAGACCCATACATATTTTATCAACGAGCCACCGTCAGTGCTGCCGGTGGTTTCCTTCGTCGTTGATCCCGTGGTGTTTTTTGACAGCTCGTTAGGGATTTATCGCAATGTTCACAAAGGCCGCGAGGCACCGATCAACCTCGCCTATTACGAACCGGCTGGCGATCTTGGGTTTCAGGTCAATGCCGGGTGCCGTATCGGTGGCGAGAATATCTGGCGATTTGCCCAGAAGCCGTTGTCAGTGACGCTGCGTGGAAAATACGGTAACGACGCGGTCGGCTACCATTTGTTTCCAGAGCAGCGTCTCGCCACGTTCTCGAAGTTTAACTTCCGCAATGGTGGGGACAACTGGGAGAAAGACATGCTACGTGATGCGCTGACTCCCGATATCATGCGCGGGCAGATGCAGAACGAGGTAGAGACTTACCGCCCCGTGGTGGTTTACATGAACGGCGAATACTGGGGGATTCACAATCTGCGCAAGGGGCTCGATCCCGCCTACTTTGCCACCGTTCACCACGTCGAGCCTGGTAAGCTGGAGCATCTCGAGTTTGGCCACCTCACCAGCAACAACGTTGATCTTGGGGCCAAGGAAGGGACGATGGATGGCTACCTCGCGCTGGAGACATACGCACGCGACAATGATCTCGCTGATCCAGTGCACTGGGCCTACATGGAGTCGCGCATGGACATGGAGAGCTTCATGGACTACATCATCATTGAAGACTACGTGAACAACACCAGCTGGAGGCACAATCGCGAGTTCTGGCGCAATACGGAGGAAGGCAACAAGTGGCAATGGATCGTGCCAGACCTCGACCGCGGACTGAACATGACGAACATCACCACGTCACTGCTCGACGACATGGTGAACGATTTCCCGCTGTATCGTGAGCTGATCGAGAACCCGGATTTTCTCAACCGCCTGGCCCAGCGCTACTGTGCACACCTGGGCAGCACGTTCCATCCTGACCGTATTGCCGACATCGTGAACAAGCGTGATGCCGAAGTCCTGCCAGAGGTGCCCCGCCACGTGGCCAGATGGGCGAGAAATGGCGGGATGTCGCTCAATGGGCGGCGCAGCGAGCTGAACGAGATCAAGGAATTTGCCCGTCAGCGCGCGCCGCACATTTACTCAGACTACAGGCAGAATTTCGACATGCCGGATACGGTGCCACTTACGGTCAAAGTGTCCACTGCAGGTGGTGGTCGGATTTTGCTCAACGGCGTTCCCATCCTGCCTGAATACGGCGAATCGATGCCCGTGTTTGAGGGGCTGCCATGTTACGCGATCGCTGAGCCAGCACCAGGCTATCGCTTCCTGAAGTGGAGCAATGGCAAAACGACTGCGCGCATTGACTTTTCGATCTCTAGCGATACCTCGCTTACCGCCACATTTTTCCCTACCGGTGAAACCCTGCTTCCGCCAGTCATCGGAGTCGATCGCACCCTGGCAGCAGATGGAAATTACACGTCCAACGGCACCGTTGTGGTTCCTGCTGGAGTGACATTGACCATTGAGAAAGGTGCCACGTTGCGACTGTTGCCGGAGGCGGATCTTCGAATCGAAGGAGCATTGCAGATTCTGGGAACGGCCGAAGCTCCCGTCAGGATTGAGGCATTTCGCGAAGGATCACCCTGGGGCGCCATTGCTTTTGCAGATTCGGCGATGGTGTCAAATTTGTCCCACTTCATCGTCCGCAGCGGCT
>JAQCER010000782.1 GCA_027618625.1 Verrucomicrobiota bacterium | reverse complement strand
GAGGCGTTCGCTCCCATCGGGCATCAACGTCGCCACCCGGGAAATCGACCCTGGACTATGGGTTTCGTGGATGTTGATCTCCTTCAGCTCGACCGCTCGCCCGTATCCGAGCTGGAGCCACTGCTCGCCACTCTAGGTCTCGCGGGGTCGTCGGAAAGTCGCCGGACCGCTCGGTGTCCGGCGCGCCCGTGGCCTGCGCGTGGTCCCAGCGCACCATGCCGTTCTCCAGTGTTGAGGAAGCGATCAGATCCGTCGTGACTTCGTACCCGCCCCCACTTGAACTTAAATCGCGAACCGCGTCGAAAAGCCGCGGAGAGGCATCACGGGAGTCCTCCCCCGACGCTTCGGTCCGTCTCGTCAATCTCACACCCTTAGCCCCGAAATGTCCCGGATTGACCGCGATCGCGGGGGCCTCCGCCTTCGTCGGCATTTCCTTCCGCCCCGGGTGCCCCCGGCATCCGAATCACGTCCTCTTTCCCGTCACCGGAAACCACCCGCTCCCGCGCTTCCGCCGAGAGTCCCTCCATCCGATCCTCGAGTCTCTCAATCTGCACCTGTTGCCGGGCAGCGACAGCAAGCAGGATAACGACGACGGAGATGGCCAGGATTCTAGGGGAAGGATTCATCGGGTGATTCCGGGTGAGGAAAGCGGGGCACGGCAATTCTTGCGCCGTCACCTGAGAAAAGGACGCTCTGCGGCGTCTATTCTTAGGATTTTGCTTCCGTTCGCCTCGTTTTTTCCCCGAGACGCTTCCAGCGGAACCACCCTCAAACGTCCGTCACGTCATCTTGGACGCCACTGCCACACTGCGGGAGCGGGCAATGGGTCGCGAAGCCTCGCCGCAGACTCTGGGGTGAAACGAAGGATCCGCGTTGAGATTGACAACGCGGACGCGCATCTTTACGACTGTGAACCATGAGAAAATGGCTCATTTCTTCCGAGCCTGCGCTTCAGCGCCGACAGCCGGCACCTCGCCGCGCAAACACTCGGCCCCGTGCTGCAGGTCTGGAATTTGCCAGCCCTTCGCACGGAATTGCAGCGGCTGGGACTCGACTGGTAGCCCGGTAGAGCGCTTGAACAGCGGGCAAAATCATCTCCTCCGGCAGGTCCCGGCCCTCCACGAATTCCATGATAGCACGCGGACACCTGAAGAAAAAGAAACGGACGCAACCTAACATGATTTGCTAGCCTCGCTCGCGGTATAATCCCCGGGCCACGGCGGCCCCGGCACAGGCGCCCAGACATGGGGAGATGAGATACACAATCAGCCATCCCATTCCATTGACGGTAAATGGAAGGCTACCCCACCCGGCAATTGTCGAGAAAATACGCGGCGCGAGGTCGCGGGCTGGATTGAACCCGGCCATCGATACGGGAGCAAAGACGCCGATCAATGTCGTCAGCGTAATCCCGATGGCCAGTGGCAACAGGGCTCCTGGCGCACCGGAATTCGATCGGTGAGTGAAACCAAAAATCGCCAGCGCCAGCAATGCCGTCCCAAGAAATTCGGCAAAGAATGCTTGCCCCGTTGTCACGATGCTCGCCGCCTCTGGTGGCAGTGGCTTGCCGCCGGGATTTGGATAGAATTCGCCAAAGATCATCGCAGTCGCCTCGCTCCCCTGTGCGCCCCTGACAACTCCCAGCTCTGTTTCCTTTGCCGCAATCGCTCCACTGAACAACATGTAAACGGCGGCCGCTGCGATGAAAGCTCCGGCAAATTGCGCAAGCCAATACGCTGGGAGACGCCGCGCCGGGAAGTCGCCGAACATCGCAAATGCCAGTGAGATCGCCGGATTCAAATGCGCCCCGGAAATCGCGCCCGTCAGATAAATTGCCACCGACAGCCCCAGTCCCCAGATCGCTGCCACTTGAAACAATCCTACTGGAGCTGCCATCGCCACTGCTGTGGCCACGACACCGCATCCGAAGAACACAAGAAGAAACGTGCCGACAACTTCGGCAAACACTGCGCGGCGAATCGAAGGGGCATTCACGAGAGCAAATAAGTATTGGGTAAAATGTTAGGATCGCACCAAAGACGCCTCGCGATAACCTGCCGCGTAAGCTTCAAACACGAGTCGAATCTCATCGCGAATACTCCTGAACGCAGCCAGAATTTGTTCGTCGCTGCCTTCGACCTTTGCAGGATCCACGAATCCCCAATGGTAGCGATTCACCTGCCCAGGGAAAATGGGACAGGCTTGATCGGCATTGCCACAGACGGTGATGACAGTCGCAACATTCTGATCGAGAAAAGTGTTCATGTGCTTCGACGTGTGTGATGCAATATCGATGCCAATCTCATCGAGCACCTGAATTGCCAGTGGATGCACATAACCCGCCGGATCAGAACCTGCACTGTGGACGTCGAACAGATCTGCTGCGGCGTTCCGCAGGATTCCCTCAGCCATGTGGGATCTACAGGAATTGCCAGTGCAGAGAATGAGGACGCTTGGTTTGTCTTTCATAGCGATTCGCGAACTGAAGAATGACACACTGAAACCGATTGATGACTTGCCAGCAAGCATTAATTCGATAATGTTGGAACTATGGAACAACATTCTGCTATCATCGCGCTTTCGGCGCTTGCTCACGATGCTCGACTGAGCATTTTTCGCATGCTGGTGGTAGCCGGGAGCGAGGGGCTGGGTGCTGGAATGATCGCCGAATGCATGGAAATTCCCAAGGCGACCCTGTCTTTTCATCTGAAGGAACTGAACCGGGCCGGGCTGATCGAGTCAACTCGAGACGGGCGGGCGATTACCTATGCGATGCGGCCAGATGGGATTCGCTCGCTCCTGGCATTCCTTACCCAGGATTGCTGCGAAGGCCGCCCCGAACTGTGCTCGTTCCCGAGCGATTGCTGTTGAAAATTGAAGCGCGACATCCAACGCAGGGTCGCGGTTTTTTGTAACTGCCTCGCCGTCA
>JAQCER010000781.1 GCA_027618625.1 Verrucomicrobiota bacterium | reverse complement strand
CCCCATCCCCAACTCCGCTGCCCTCCGCACCAATGCCTCAGGCTGCGAACTTCCACGGAGGAAGCTGAAGGCACTACGGGCATGGAGTTCTGTATACATGTTCTTATGAACATTATACCGGGTGGAGGAATTAATCCACAGAGAAGAGGCTTCGGCACCATTGCCCAATTTGAAACTCACGTGCGCAGTTGTCGCCAAGATCGCCATTTCCCGGATGTTGCCCCCTGCAGGAAAGCCCCAAGGAGGTGGGGAGGGCGCTGTCTATAAATTCTAGATATTTCACTTGTCTTAGCTGTTATCTCCTTGCAACTTGCGCACAGTTCCGAAGGCTCGGACCGTTGAGGCGACCGCGACCATTTGGATCCTCCATGCCGTATGCTACTCATTCATTTTCAACGCTTAATCTCCTGTCTCTGGATGGTCGCCCTGTTACAGGTGTCGCTGATCACTGATCTTCAGGCAGCGTCCGAGAAAACGACACACGCCGGCCGTACCTACTACTCCGCCCAGTGGGTGAAGAATTACTTTCACTTTACCGGGCTTTCGACTGCGAAAGGGCGGGTGACGATGACGTCGCCGAAAGTAAGGCTGGCAGCTTCCAGTGGGTCGCAAACGCTCTATCTGAACAGGGTGAAGTTCACCATGAGCTATCCTCTGCTTTCCAAAGAGGGCACCTACTATTTTTCGCATGTCGATGCTGCAAAGTTGATTCATCCCGTGCTGAAGCCGGGGAATATCCGCCAGGCCAAGCCCTTTTCCACCGTCATCGTCGATGCCGGCCATGGTGGCCACGATTCTGGTTCGGTCGGGCCGTATGGGACGGAAAAGCAATACACCCTGGCATTGGCCCACAAGTTGAAACGGCAACTGGAGGCGAAGGGGTTCAAAGTGATTCTCACCCGGCCCGGTGATGCATTCCTTTCCCTGCAGCAGCGGGTCGCCTTCGCAAACAAGTATTCCAACGCGATTTTCGTCAGCCTGCATTTCAACTGGGCAGCGTCTGGGGGAGCGGGTATCGAAACTTTTGCCCTGAGCCCGCCTGACTCGTCCTCAACCATGGGCGGCTACAGCACCACTCAATTTTCAGGTAACCGGCTGGATGCTGCAAACATTGCCTTGGCGACGGCGATTCAGGCATTTTCGATCAAGCAACTTGGCGGTGTCGACCGAGGTATCAAACGCGCGCGGTTTGCCGTGCTCAAGGGCTTGCAAATGCCTGGAATTCTGTTTGAGGGCGGGTTTCTCAGTAATCGCGCTGAAGCCAGGAAGATCCATTCGAACCTTTATCTGGAGAAAATGGCAACATCGATAACGACCGGGATCGTGAAATATCGAGCGGAGACAACTTCCCGCTGAACGGGCCTTAGCGATGCTACTTCCGCATCGCATCTTTCGGCAATACGGAGATCACAATCGGGCGATGGTCGCTGGCAGTAAACCAGTCAGGATCGGAAAAGATGTAGGACTTTTCCTGAATGACTTCCGGATAGAGCCCCTTGCTCACGAAGGCGAAATCGAACCGGGAATAAACGTCTGCATAGCTCCAGTAGTAGGTCCAGCGGAAGCCGTATTGATCGGCGACCTGTATGTCCCGCATGTAGGTGTCGCTACCGAATTTGCCCTGTAGCGCCTTGATGGGCGTTTCGTTGCGGGTGTCGTTGAAATCGCCGTACATGATGATGTTTTCATCCGGACTGGTCTTCAGGATGTTGTCTAAATGCGTGCGCAACAGGTGAGCTTCATTTCGGCGCATCAGGGCCTGATCGCCTTCCTTGACGTCGCGCTTCGATTTCAGGTGGCTGCCAAGCAGTCGAAGTTTGTAGTCAGGATTGATCTGAACCGTGGCATCAAGGATCCCTCGATGGAACTCAAACTCCTTGTCATCCATCTGGTAGCGCAGCTTTGTCTGATGATCCCGAGCGGAAAATGGGAACCGGCTGAGTGCAGCAAGGTGGCGGGCGCTGTCAGCTGCGTCAACCCACTCCCGGTGTGGCAAGTCCAGCCCTGCTGCTTTCAGCCTTGATTGAAGGTCAATCACATCGGCCTCCGACCCGATCTCGCACACGCCAATGACATCCGGATGAATTGAGACGAGAAATTCAACCACTTTGCCAATTTCCGCTTCCGGTTTCGGCGCATTCTCAAGGAACTCGCCCCCTTCGCGGCGATCCATCTTGAGGTAATTTCTGAGATTGTAAGATACAAATCTGATCGGCGCTGCGGCTCCTGCCTCGGCCGCTGGTGCCACGCGATCTTGAGCCAACGCGCATTGAGTGAACGCGTATTGAGTGGACGCTAGAGCGAGAACGCTTGCAACGGCGGCACTGCCCAAGCCTTCGCGCAGGCGCGATGTGAAAATCATGGTATCGAACACCGTTTGAGGAAAAGGCGCCTACGCCTTGCCTTCCGTGGTGCCACTGTGGGGCTCAGTGTCTGATGCGGTTGCCACCAACTCCTGTTTTTCGCTGGCTGTCGTAGCTGGAGTGGGGGCTGCAGGAGCTGCGGACTTTTTCTCCGAGTTTCCATGATAGGCGTCTTTATCCGCCGTCATGATTTCATGCTCGAACTCGTCCTTGGCTTTCTTGAATTCGCCAAGGCTTCTACCCATGCCCCTCGCAAGCTCTGGAAGCTTCTTCGCTCCGAAAAGGAGGAGAATAACGATGAAGATCAGGATCATTTCCTGTCCGCCAAGTGGTCCCATAATGGTGAATGGTTTGAGTTAGGAGTTTGAGTAACCTGGTCAGGACTCAGAGAATCCCAAATGAAAAGCAAACGTAAACGGGGAGATTTGCTACTTGATATCTTTAGAGACCTCTGCCACCTCGTCATCGAACTCGGTTTTGGCTTTCTTGAATTCTCCTAAACTTCTGCCGAAGCCCCGAGCAAGCTCCGGGAGCTTCTTCGCCCCGAACAGCAGAAGAAGGATGGCCAGG
>JAQCER010000780.1 GCA_027618625.1 Verrucomicrobiota bacterium | reverse complement strand
CCCAGCTCTTCCAGCACTTTTCTCTCCAACTCTGCCGGCGAGGGCAATCCTAACACTGACACTGAAACGAGGGATTTGCCTCTGGGAGCATAGGCTGGAGCAACATCGGATGGAACACAGACATTGTTCACCAGTCCTCTGCCTGTCCCATTCAGCGCGATAAGCGCTTCATTCAATGGCGACCTGTCGGCTGAAAAGTAGAGTGTTGCGGTAGATCGCCATCGTTTTCTTTGTCTGAAAAGGCCGGGGAGAAAGGTGGCTGCTGCATTCGCATCGGTGGCCACGACGACGCAATCTGCCTCAAGCACGGTACCATTTTCCAATTTAACGGACTTCGGCTCGACTGAGCGAACGCGGGTGTTCAGTTCAACCGTCCCTGCCGGGAGGCGCGCCGCCAATTGCTTGGGAATCGCCTGCATGCCAGCTGCCGGCAGAGTGGCGAATCCTTCGGTGAACATCTTGAAAGTAAACTCGAACATGCGGCTGGATGTCTGAAGCTCACGCTCCAGAAAGATGCCACCATAGAACGAGCGAAAGAAATCATCGATCATGTTGTCGGAGAATCCGAACTGCCGCAAGAAGTCTTCTGTTGTGGTGTCAGGATGAGCTGCGATCTGATCCAGAGAGTTCAGGACGGCATGCAATCGCAACTTCGCCACTAGTAGCTTATCACGGAAAGAGCCGATCGGTGCGATGGCTGAGCCAAGTGCATGCCGGGGAGAGCGGAAAACGTCCATCACACGCTGCAGTTTCGCGTCCTTGAGAACCAGTGCACCGGGTCTGAAGCGGTGAAGATTCAGATCGTCCAGGTTCAGTAATCGCCCTGCCGAGGGATAAGCGGTCAGGTACACCTGAAAGCCGCGATCCAGCAGAAATCCATCGACGTTGTCGGTGCTGACCCTCCCACCTACTGAGTCGGTCGCCTCAATGATCGACGGTTGCAATCCAGCTTGCACCAGTCGGTTGGCGCAGGCAAGCCCAGCGAGGCCGGCTCCGACGATGATCACGTTTCTCGGTTTCAATCGCTTCTTCCTAACATGAATGCCAGCGCTCGACCGAGCTTCGGGAAGCGGAATGGATACCCCAGGGTTCGCAGCTTGCCAGGAGCGATTGCGAGATCTGCTAGCAGGGTTTCGTTTGCCATCTGTTCGCCTAGAGCCAGCTGCAGAGCGATTGCCGGGACGGGTAGGATGGCGGGACGGTGCAGGGTTTCCGCCAGGGTCCTGGTGAATTCGCTGTTGGTGATGATGTCAGGTGCCACTGCGTTGATCGCTCCTGTGTAGCGTTCGTCTTGCGTGGCGCGGTGAATGATGTCGATTACGTCATCGAGACTGATCCAGGCCATGCGCTGCGTGCCTGCGCCCAGTCGGCCAGCAGCGCCGAATTGGAATGCAGGCAGCATCTTGGCCAGCGCTCCTCCGGCTGGACTCAGGATGACGCCGATGCGCAGGTGAACGGTGCGGATGCCAGCGGCTTCTGCGGCACTCGTGCTCGACTCCCAGACTTCACAAACATCGGAAAGAAAACCTGTTCCGCGCGGTGCAGACTCGTCTACTGGAACCTTGGTGCCGGCTTCGTAGTAGTTAACGCCCGAAGCGCTGACCACCACGCGGGGAGGGCGATCAAGCTTGGCGATCGTTTCGCAGAGCAGCCGGGTGCCCTGACGGCGACTTTCGAGAATGCGCTGACGCCGGGCGTCGCTCCACCTTCCCCCTGCGACATTCTCGCCTGCAAGGTGCACGACGGCATCGATGGTGGCATCCCTGGGCAGGTTAAATTCACCGTTGCCCGGATCCCAGCGAACATCATCGGGCCGAGTAGGCTTCCGAGTGACGCGCCGAACGCGATGGCCACGCATGCGCAGGTATGTTTCCAGCGCTGAACCTACCATTCCCGTTGCACCAGTCACCAGCACCGTCATTGCTTCGTTGTCGGCTCCCGGTTCGGATGCTTTGCGTTCTAAGTCCATCTTGGTCACAGCGTGTCGGTAGCGGAAGGTGCGATCCAGTTTTGTCCTGACAAATCCACCACCAAAGAGTTTCCCCAGGAATCCCAGCGGGAGCCGGTAGTCAATCGAGTCATCGAGAGTGCAGCTGGTCTCATCGATTGCGGAGAATGTGTGAACGTGTGTCCACTGAGCGAACGGACCTTTGAGCTGAACGTCTGTGAAGCCTTTGCCTGAGATGCAGTCCTTGTGCTCAGCGATCCACTCCGCTGAGATCGGCCCGATCACCTTCGTTTTGATCACGGCCCGAGCGCCGTCTGAAATTTCGCCGGGTTCGGCGACCACTTCGACTCTTTCCCAGGGAGGCGTCAGGCGTTGGAAGGCCCCGGGTCGAAAGTGCCACCACTCCAGTTCAGCAGCGGGGACATCGATTCTCGTGGTCTTGTGAAATGGTTGCATGGTCTGAGTCTAGGCGGAGTCGACGGTTGCCGCCAGCAGACTTGCTGCAGTCAGACCGGAAACGGCGGCACCTTCCACCCGGCCGCCTGCCAGGCCATCTCCAGCGATGGCCAGTCCGTGCTCTCGATCCACGTAGGCATCTCGGCGAAAGCGCCCCACGGGCGCGCTGAATCCCCAGCGGTGGCCATGGCAGGACAGGACGGCCGCTTTCAGATAGGGAACTGCTGCATCAAGCAATTTCGGAAGTCGGATGGAGTCGTCGACGTCCCAGTGATCTTCGGCAAAGGCCGGGGTACTGTGGATCGTTACCGCCGGAACATCAGGCGAAATTCCTTTGCGGCAGTTGTCGCCGATCCATTGCAAGGGTTCCCCGCGCAATTTCAATGCCCCATTCAAATCTTTCAGTGCGCTCGGTCGATCCAGAAGCGCCAGGGCAGCAATGCACCGATGATAACGGATGGCGCTCAGCTCATCCAGATCACGCTTGGGCAGGACGAATCCACCCGCCTCCAGCAACGCCAGCGACTGCGGCAGT
>JAQCER010000779.1 GCA_027618625.1 Verrucomicrobiota bacterium | reverse complement strand
GGATCGGATTGAACGGACCGCGAATCTCCGATGGTGCATCCGGCTTCATGTCCCACAGGTCGATGTGGCTTGGCCCACCGAGATTAAAGATCATGATGCACGAGCGCTTGTCATTGCCAGGTTTCGTCAGGCCAGCCGACTCGGCAGCCAGCATTTGCGGCAGCGAAAGCCCGATCGCAGACAATGCGCCCACCTGCAGAAAATCCCGCCGCGAGTGCCCCCCGCCGCAGAGATTCGCACGGTCATTCTTTGAAGAAGCGAGGAAGTCGAGCATAGGAGGCAAGCGTAGTCTGTGGTGCCTGTGCGGGTCAAGCGGGAAGGTGCGCAGGAAAGGAACAGCGGGGACACATCCCTCATGGTCTGCTAGTTTACGACGTTCGCATCTCCGCAAGAAACAATCCCGCTGCAGCCTCGCCGTATGGCGCTTGCAAATGGGTGGTTCCGTCTGGCGCGATTAAAAGTGAATTGCCGATGCATTTGCGCCCTTCCCAGGCACCGGCATTGATCTGCCCCACATTGCTCACTCCTGCGATCCACATCCCGAACTCTTTCGCCACGGGCGTGTAGGAATCGAGCCAGAGTTGCCCGTAGGGATCGGCATGGTTGTCGTGATCCGCTGGCACGGCCCATGCGCACGGCGACAGCAGGAGTCGGGCTCCCATTTGCCCCAGGCTGCGACTGATCACGCGATCGGGGACAAAGGCATCGGCGCAGATGATTACTCCAATGCAACCAAGCTCTTCCGTATTCACCACTGCAAGGCGACTGCCAGTGGCGTAAACTTCGCGAGCGAAGTCCAGCTCATGAATTTTGCGATGGTGAAGCAGAAGCTCGCCCTGTCGATCGATGAGCACGGCGGCATTGTAGCAATGATCCGGTGTGATGGAGTCCCGCTCACTAAGTCCGATACAAAGCCAAATATGGTTCCGCTGCGCCATCGCCTGAATCCGAGTGATCGTCGCACCGCCAGGGACGCTTTCGGCAAGCTTTGCAGCGGATGGGTGTGCCCAGCCGAGGTCAGATGCTTCGGGAAGGACGACGATGTCAGCGTCGGCAGACGCAGCATCGGCTACCGCTACCTCTACGCGGGCTAAGTTGGCCTCCAGAGCACCGCCCTCGATGTGAATCTGGGCGAGAGCGATTTTGATCGTGCGTGGTTCGGTTGACGGCATGGGTGGAAAACTTTCACCTTGCCATGCAGAGCGGTCGTGATCAACTCGTGTCGTGATGAATCCCCCTCCAGGCACCAAGAAAGATCGGATCGACCGCACGAATTTCGATGCATGGCTGGCCACGGCGACCACTTGCAAGAACCTCGTCTTCCAAGTGCTCGACTTGCGTTCTCACGACGAGCGCATGGCAGCACTGGTGCATGCGAGTTCGATGGACGACGGCTGTGTCTACCTCGGATGCGAAATTGGGCCCAGGCTGGCGGAAGCTGCCGCGCGCCATCACAGCCTGATCTTCCCCGACCTGCCCGGCAGGCCATACAAACCCTTCCGGCATGAGCTTTACACACCTCAAGAGTTGTTTGCCGGACTCGATCACGAGCATCCCCAATCCTACTATGCCACACCGGACTGGCGCTCCTACGTGAGCTATCTGGAGGTCGATGAAAACAACAAGCCGCTCAGGCCAACACGCTATGTTGATGTCGGTCCCGATGAAGTTCTGGCGCGCCGGTTGCACGACCACTTCATTGAGGATGCGCTCAGCACTTACCTGGAGGATGTGAAGCAATCGGTCAAGAAACATGGTGTCGTCGCTATCATGGGTGGCCACGATCGCCTCAGGAGCGACCACGTTTTCCGCGAGATCGCACACCTTGCCCGCAAGCTTTCACGCGATGGCTATCTGTTGGTATCCGGCGGCGGGCCGGGGCTGATGGAAGCGGCAAATCTGGGTGCTTACTTTGCCGCATGGGACGACTGCACGGTTCTGGATCGTGCGATCACTCGGCTCGCTGCTGCCGATCGCTACGACGACCCTCACTGGCTGACTCTGGCTTGGGAAGTCAAAGCGAACCACCCATCCCCAGATTCATCAATGAGCGAAAACCTGGGCATTCCCACCTGGTTCTACGGACACGAACCTCCGAATGTGTTTTCCAGCCGGATTGCCAAGTATTTTGAAAACAGTCTGCGCGAGGAAGGCTTGCTGGCCATCGCAACGCATGGTGTCGTTTTTGCCCAGGGCAACGCCGGCACAACCCAGGAAATCTTCCAGGATGCCTGCCAGAACTACTACTCCACTTACGGATTTCGCAGCCCGATGATCTTGTTCGATGCAGACTTCTGGGAGCAAATGCCTGCTGCAGACGGGACTTACCCGAACTTGGCAAAACCCGCATGGCAACTTTTGCGTGTGCTTGCCCGGCAGAAGGGATTCGAGGAATTGATCACTCTCACTTCAGACCCTGACATTGTCCTCAAAGCAATCCGCGACTTCCGGCCTCCGGCAGAGTTTTCAGGGACATAGCCCGATCCAACCAGCGGTTTGCGCTGATGGTCTGAACTTTTCCGGAAGGGTGAGATTGGACTACTCCTCGTGACTCCTCCTGAACAGCGCGAAGAAGACCGCCGAGACGGACGGTCACACCTTCTGATGGAATTTCATTCCGCCATGAACGGCAATGGCGTTCCATTCCTGTGTTTGTGGCATTGACGGATTCCGCTCCACGGAGAACTATTGAAGAATCGCATGCAACAGTTCAACTATCCAACGACCATTTTCTTCGGAGAAGGTGCCGTCAAACGTCTTGCTTCCATCATCGCCAATCGCGGACACAAGCACCTGTTGCTGGTCACCGACGCCACACTCGTCGGCCTCGGCGTCGCTGCGGGAGTGACGGAAACTCTTCGCAGCAGTGGCGCGGCGGTGACGGTCTTCGACCAGGTGCATCCCAACCCGATCGAGGACGATGTCGAACTTGGAACCGCCACC
>JAQCER010000778.1 GCA_027618625.1 Verrucomicrobiota bacterium | reverse complement strand
CCCAGCGTTCGTAGAGCCTCATTACCTCCTCTCGCATCTGCTCAAGCTGAGCGATGAGTTCGGGGGCTTTACCGGCATTTTCTATGTAGAATTCGGGGGAATTGAGAATTTTCTCCAGCGCGCTTACCTCCTCCTCTTGTGCCAGAATGGTGGCTTCCATCTGTTCCAGTTCCCGCTCCTCCTTCCACTTTAGTTTCCGCACAGATTTATTGGCTGCAGTCGCTGATTTATCTTCCCGCTGAACCTTGTCCATCGCGCTGGATTGCGCACTCTGACTACGGTCTCTTCCTTTTGCCGTTAGTCTCTCACGATTCTTTTCATGGTAGTAGCTGTAGTTACCCTCTGAAACGAACACCTCTCCATCACCTTCAAACGCGATCATCCGATTGCAAACACGGTCGAGAAAGTAACGATCATGGCTGACCACGAGGACGCATCCATCGAACGCCAGAATCGCCTCTTCGAGAACTCGCAATGTCTGGAGATCGAGGTCGTTGGTGGGTTCGTCGAGAACGAGGAAGTTTCCACCATTGCGCAGGATCTTCGCCAGCACCACTCGGTTGCGCTCGCCACCCGACAGGACGTCAATGCGCATGTTAATCCGGTCATCGGTGAAAAGGAATCGCTTCAAATAGGCACGCACTGAGATTTTTTCAGGCCCGAATTGCACGAAGTCCGTTTTCCCGGCGACCTCATCGAGCACACTCTTGCTACCGTCCAGTTCCACCCGATGCTGGTCGATGTAATTGAACACCGTCTTCTTGCCGATACGCACACTGCCTGACAGTGGTTCCATTTGACCTAGCAGCATCCTCAAAAGTGTCGTCTTGCCGAGGCCATTGCGGCCGATCACGCCGGTACACATGCCGGCCTCAAAGGCAAGGTTGAGCCCGGAAAAAAGGCATCGCTGGGTTCCGGGCACGCAGGCGCTGATCTCCTCAGCATTGACTACGATGTTCCCCAGCGCAGGAGGCGGCGGCAAAATCAGTTCCATGTCGAGTTCTTCGGTTGGGCCGGTTTCTGCGGCGACTGCTGCGTAGTTGTCGAGGCGGCTGCGGGCCTTGGTTGCGCGCGCCTTGACTCCTGCCCGCACCCACTCGAGTTCTCGGCGCAAAAAACGGCGACGGCGATTGTCCTTCGCGATCTCCGCCTCTTGCCGTTCTGACTTTGCCAGCAGGTAGTCGCTGTAGTTGCCCTCGTGCGAGTAGAAGCGTCCGCCATCGAGTTCTGCCACGCGGGTGGCGATGCGATCAAGAAAGTAGCGGTCATGTGTGACAAACAAACACGCCCCTCGAAACTGCTGAAGAAACCCCTCAAGCCAGTCGATGGATTCCGCATCCAGATGGTTGGTGGGTTCGTCCAGAATCAACAGATCTGGGTTACCCGCAAGAGCCCGGCACAATGCCACGCGACGCTTCTCACCACCTGAAAGCTCCTCGACCCTGCGATCAGGATCAGGAGCCGAAAGCTCACGCATGAGTGCCTCAAGGCGCGAATCAACGTTCCATCCGTCACACGCCTCGATCTTATCCAGCAAGGTTCCTGACGCAGCGCTGGCATCGCCTGCCGCAACTTCATAGCGCGCGATCAAATCGAGAATGTGCACGGCTCCGTCCCGAACATTTTCCAGCACTGAGGCATCGGCCCGAAGCGAAAATTCCTGTGACAAGTATCCGGTGACAATCCCGTTCCGCTGGGACACATCCCCAGCATCTGCGCTTTCCTGTCCGGCAGCGATCTTTAGGAACGTCGATTTCCCACAGCCATTGCGGCCGACAATGCCAATTTTATCGTTTTCATAGACCGCCAGAGTGGCGCCATCGAGCACCTTGTGGTCGCCATAGGACAGGACAAGCTCTGACGCCGAGAGCAGCGCATTAGTAAAGGATCCTTTAACTGGTGTGGACATCGGTTCGGTTTCGAGAAGCACGCTTTTTTACGCGCACTTTCTATGGATTGCACTTACGATCCGTCTATTCAGGACACAACCACCAATTCCTTAATTCCTTAATTCCTTAAGATCATGCACCTCGCGTTTCCTCTGCCCCTCATCGCCGTCGTGGCCTTGGCCTTCTCCACGTTTACCTCAACCGTCGCTGCGGAAGACACCACCAAACTCGAACCGACCTGGAAAATCGGCCACACCTACACTTGCGAACACGTCCAGGACGTAACGATCTCAATCGGCGCGGGCGACCAGGCGATCGACAATCCGGTGCACGTAGCACTGACGTTCGAGGCTACAGTGGAGGCCGATGGCAAAGAAGGTGGCAAGGCGATCCGCTTCAAGGCGACAAAAGTAGAGATGAACATGAGCATGTTCGGCACGACGGCAGAATACGACTCGGAGGATGAGAGCAAGCAGAGCGCGGAACTCGCTGGCATGATCGCCGGAATTAAGGATACCGACAACCTCAAGGTCATCTTTGACCGCAATGACACCTTCGTAAAATTCGATGAAGGCGGTGGCGAGCGAGCCCTGAAAGGTGCTGATCCAGCGGCATCAGCGGGACTGGCTCCCATGCGCTTCGGGAAAGGCGAAATCCGCCAGCTATTGTCCTACTGCGTTCGTGAATTCCCAGACCACCCGGTAAAAAAAGGCGACGAGTGGAAAGAAGAGAACAATGTGAATCTCAACCTGGGCAGTGCCGACATGAAAATGGAAATGACCGCCGAGGGAAATGACAAGGATGGACGCCCCGTGGTCACCTACACGAGCGATTTTGAAGTAGACTTTTCCGATGGTGGCCCCACCGCCGGCGGCAAGGGTGACGGAAAGTTAACTGGCAAAATGACCTACGATTCCAAACAGGCAATCATCTCTGATCACAACACCACCATTGACATGAACCTTTCAATGAATGGTCTGCTGATGCCCGTGAAGCAGGAATCGAAAACGAAGGTTACGAAGATCACTGCGACCAAGGCTGCGGCAGAATAGAGAGTCC
>JAQCER010000777.1 GCA_027618625.1 Verrucomicrobiota bacterium | reverse complement strand
AATCCGAAGCTGCCACCTGGATTGACTGGGGCATCCACGTTTTCAAATCGAAGGATGCTCCGGAGGACTGCGGCAACAGGCTGGAAGACTACCTGGCCCGGCAGTTTGATCTGGCGGAGGCGAATCCCGGTGCAGATTTTTTCAGTGCCCTCACACAGGCGCAATTTCAAGGGCGAAACCTGACGCGGGAGGAAATGATGGGATTTGCTAATCTCGCATTCGCAGGCGGGCGCGACACGATCATTCACAGCATTTCGTCTATCATGGCTTACCTTAGCGAGCATCCGGAGGCTCTCGATTACCTGCGGGACAATCCGAAGGGGATCGTCCTCGCGGGCGAAGAGTTCTTTCGTGTATTCATGCCATTGACCCAGATCGGTCGAGTCTGTCCGGTCGCAACGGATGTCCATGGCATTCCGGTGCCTGCAAATGGCCGCGTCTCTCTTGGATGGGCATCGGCGAACTACGACGAGACCGTTTTTGATGCGCCTGACGAAATCCGGCTCGATCGAAAACCCAACCCGCATATCTCCTTCGGCTTCGGCCCTCACCTCTGTCTGGGGGCACCCCATGCGCGTTTGATCGTTCGCACTCTCCTTCAGGCACTCATCGATCAAGTGACCAGGATAACCGTGATCGTTGCCCAGCCCCATGTCGAGAAAGAAGCTGGCTACACGCGAACGAACGGCTACGATTCGCTGGTTGTCACGCTGGAGTAACGTCGGTGCCGGGGAGAAAGGCAGTAGATCGCTCATGCATAATCCAGGCTAGGGGAATCGAAGGTGATTCGGGGCCGGATGCTGGTGCCAGTGGTGTTGCGGTTGCAGTTGACGGGGAAGCGAACGTTGATGGCGACACTGAAGACGGGGATGTGTTCGCGATGGCGAACCCACTCTGAGGTGCTCGGAGGCTCGGAGGTTCAAAGTGGACAGATTCAACCGGGCTGTTAGCTTTTCGGTTGATGCCGTCCTGCACTCCCCAACTCAAATGCTGGCGAATCGTTTTTTCCGCACTTTGGGTGGGTGTCCTGTTTTTTGCGCCGAGTGATGCCGCTACCGGGGCTGATGCATTCCCAGTGTTCGAGTCCGATGTGCGACCGATCCTGAAGGCACATTGTTTTCATTGTCACGGTGAAGGTGAAGAGCTCAAGGGCGGCATCGATGTCAGACTCAAGCGATTCCTAGAGTCTGCGAAGACTGAAGACGAAAATGGACGTGTCCTCGTTCCTGGATCGCCCGAACAGAGCCACATGCTGACGCTGGTGCGCTCAGGCGATATGCCCAAGGGCGAGAAGAAGCTGAAGCCGGGCGAGATCGACATCATCGAAGCCTGGATCGCCGCAGGTGCACCTACCGCACGTCCTGAGCCGGAGTTTCTGCCGAGAGGATTTGTGATCACAGAGGAAGAGAAGCAGTTCTGGTCGTTTCAACCGGTATCACGACCAGCGGTGCCCGAGGCGAGCGACCGCGACAATCCGATCGACAGTTTCATCGGACAGAAACTCAAGGCGCAAGGGCCGAAGCTGGAACTTGCTCCTGAGGCCGATCGGAGCGTTCTGCTCCGCCGCGTTTATTTGGATCTGTTAGGGTTGCCGCCCTCTCCAGAAGAGGTGGCCGACTTTCTTGCCGACGAGCGCAGTGATGCCTACGAGCGAATGGTGGATCGGGCGCTTGACTCGCCCCACTACGGTGAGCGCTGGGGGCGTCACTGGCTGGATGTCGCCGGCTACTCCGATTCGAATGGTTATGCTGAGGCCGACAGTGTCCGTCCTTCTGCGTGGCACTATCGCGACTACGTGATCCGCTCCTTCAATGCGGACAAGCCGTGGGATCAATTCATTGCCGAGCAACTTGCAGGAGATGAACTGGCAGGCGCGACGCACGAAACCGCCGCCGAAAAAGTCCTGGATCCTGTGGCGCGCGAGCTGTTGTGCGCGACCGGGTTTCTGCGAATGGCGCCGGATGGCACAGGCGATGGCGTCGACGACCAGAACCTCGCGCGCAATCAGGCAATCGCCGAAACTTTAAATATTGTGTCATCATCGTTGCTCGGGTTGACGGTTGGTTGTGCGCAGTGCCACGACCATCGTTACGATCCGATCGCACAGGCTGACTACTACCGGATGCGCGCCATATTTGAACCGGGATTCGATTGGAAGGACTGGCGGTCGCCCGGGCAGCGTCTCGTTTCGCTCTATACGGACGACGACAGGGCAAGGGCGGAAGTGATTGAAGCCGAAGCGCGCAAAGTCGATGAGGAAGTGGACGCTCTGCGGAAGAAATTGTTGGACGAAGTGTTCGAAATCGAACTCACCCGCCTTCCCGAAAATCTGCGCGAAGCGGCCCGGACTGCCCGCACCACGCCAGCCGGTGAGCGGACGGACGAACAACGCGCCTTGTTCAAAGAATTCCCCGCTGCCGATGTGCAGGGTGCGCTCGATCTCTACGATCCTGAGCGGAACAAGCAGGTGACCGCAAAACAAGGAGAGGCGGCTGCGATCCGAGCAAAGAAACCGCCGGAACCAAAGTTGATGGTCTTCACGGAAAAGGCAGGCGCGCTACCGGCGTCGTTCGTTTTCAATCGGGGAGATCACGATGAGCCCCGCGCTGCAGTCGATCCCAGTGAGTTGCAAGTTCTCCGTGGTAAAGCTTTTTCGCCTGATGATTCCAGCCTGCCCAGTAGTGGTCGCAGACTGGCGTATGCGCGCTGGCTTACAAGTGGGCAACATCCACTGGTCGCGCGCGTGTTGGTCAATCGATTCTGGATGCACCATTTCGGGCGTGGTCTGGTGTCGACCACCGGCGAGTTCGGTAGCCTCGGCGAGCGGCCCAGTCATCCCGAGTTGCTCGATTGGCTCGCCAGCGAGTTCATGCAGAGCGGGTGGCGGCTCAAACCCCTTCATCGCCTGATTTTGACATCCCGGGTCTACCGACAATCCACGCAGAATCCG
>JAQCER010000776.1 GCA_027618625.1 Verrucomicrobiota bacterium | reverse complement strand
AGTGGACGACTCGGTAGCGGCCCCGGCAGAGATCCGCACCTTGTTCAGAACATCCTGATAGAAGTTGCCATCGAATGGATGGGATCGGAGAAACTGCACCTCCAGAGTCGGGTTACCGATCATCGGTCGCAGGATCCATGAAAGTTGGGCACCGACAAAAAGATTCCCGGCGAGCCACGCCAGCAGAACACGCAGGGCGACGATTGCATCGCCAGCAAACGCGTGAAGGACTGCGAACAGTTTGACGTTTCCTGCGATGCCCGCGCCCGCGATGATCGCGACATTGACCAGAAGGAATACTGCATGCGACTGGGCGGCCTCGGGAGCACTGGCCGGTCGCGCATTGAGAACCATGAAGAACAGAATCGGGCTGAGGGAACCTGCGATCAGCGCGAAGATGGTAAAGCCGAGCAGGCAACCGTGCATCGTTTGTCGAAATGAAAGACCACTTCCCAGAATCAGTGCCAGCATTCCATTCAACATGCCATTGATCACGAGCGTGAGTCCGATCAACAAGGGCAGCTTCACTGCAACGTAGGCCGCCTGCAGCGGTGCCCGCCACAATCCTAGCGTGGCACCGTAGAGCGCACAGCCAATAGCAATGGTCACCAGGCACGTTCCAATGCTGGAGAGTCCGTGTGAGACGAGTGCAGTCTTAGCCGTTTCAACATTGCCCTGGCAAAGGCTCTTCAGGTGAGCGCCACCGCTGAGGGGGATCTGTTCCAGGAAAGGTTGCTGTGAGGGTTCGGCGGGCACTGGATAATGACGAAACGCAGTGGGCCACCGCATCCCTTAGAGAAGATGCAGAATGCTCCTCGCAATTTTCTTCTTTCTATCAGGAGTTTCAAATTTGATCGGGATCTCAACAAAAATTACTTATGAGAATTATGATTAACATTGCAAATGATAGAAATTCGCTCTACTTTAGCGGACATACCCCGTGAACGAGGTGAGCATGCGGATGCGTAGCCTCTCGTAATATATTGATAAACAACGATAGACCATGAATTCGAAGCTAAAACTTGTGGAGCAGTTGATCAAGGAACCGGTCAAAGTGGTAGGCGCGACCTTCCTGGTGACGTTCGTTGCTCTGATCGTGTTTCAATATTCGAATGATCGGGCCAATCACAGAGAGCGGATTGAGGCAAGAATCTCAGACACCGCGCAGCGGCTGGGAGCGTTTCTGTCAATGAGTAAAGCCGGGGAATTGAAACCCATTCTGTCCATGCTCGAAAGTGACGAAGGAGTGGAGTATGTGGCGCTGCTGGATGAGACCCGCACCATCGTGGCGAATCAGGGGGATCTGATTTCCGGTAAGGCTCCGGCTGCCTGTGTGCACAGCAAGCCGACTTACGAATACTTTATCGGAGGCATGCAGATCTCGCGCCCTCTGTATCTCGATGGAAGGGCTGCGGGCTGGCTTTACGTTGAAGCCAACATGAATCAGGCCTATTTCGCCACGACTTCTTATGCTGCCGTGTCCGGCTTGATCTTCGCGAGCGTGCTTGGGGTGGCGATCATTATTCTGCGGAAGCGGCTGACCCGTTCGCTTGAGCCTATTGGTGAGATGGCGAACGTATTGGACAAGGTTGTCAAAACTGGCAACTTCGCTTTCAGGGCACCGCGTTTCCCTGAGGCTGGCGAGCAAGGGAAACTTGTCGACCGGACGAATACCGTTCTGCGAACCGTGGAAACGCAAACGGTGGAGCTCCACGAGAAGCGGACTGAGCTGGCGAATGCAAAGAGGCTGGAAGCCATCGGACTGCTTGCCAGTGGCGTCGCGAATGATTTGAATAACATCCTTGGTCCGTTGCTCGCGTTCCCTGACATGGTGGCGAAAAGGCTTGAGAAGGATGACGATGAGGGCCGTGAGCTTTTGTCGATGATGCGTGAATCGGCATCGGGTGCTGCCCAGGCAGCGCAGGATTTGCTGGCAATGGCGAACCGCAAAGCGGCGAGCTTCGAAATGCTGGAACTGAAACCGCTCGTGCTCAAGTGCATTCAGAGTCAGGGCTTCCAGTGCCTGCTGGACAATGCACCGGGCATCCGGCTTGAGACTCGGCTGGAAGAGGGCCTTGTGATCGATGGTTCTGCTCCCCACCTGCGCCGGGCGATCCTCAACCTTCTGACCAATGCCGTTGAGGCGATGGACAAGGAGGGGGGGCGTCTTTTTGTTGATGCATCGACGCAGAAGTACGCAGAAGGGGAATCGAAGCCCGGTGGCGTTGCTCCGGGAAGCTATGTGGTTCTCCGAATCAGGGACACTGGGAAGGGAATGACGAAGGATGAACTTGGCCATATGTTTGAGCCGTTCTTCACGACAAAGCCGCAGAGCAGCGGAACATCGGCTGGCCTGGGACTGGCAGTTGTCGATGGCGTCGCGCAGGAGCACGGAGCAGTTCTCAATGTTGCCTCACGCAAAGGGCGTGGAACACGGGTCGAACTCTATTTTCAAGTGTCCAAGATTGCGGCAGCAAGCGATGAGCAAGACTCAACCGAGGAGACTACCAGGAAGCCGGAAGAATCACTGCGTGGTACTGAGCGAGTCCTGATCGTTGATGACTTTGAGGTGCAGCGTCGACTGACCGATCGTATTTTGACCCAGCAGGGATACAAGACCAAGTGTGTGCCGAGCGGACGTGAGGCGCTGGAAGTTCTGGCCCACGAGAGATTCGACATCATGGTGCTCGATATGATCATGGAAGACGGATTCGATGGTCTCGACACATTCACTGAGGTGCAGAAGACAGCTCCAGGAACCCGTTGCGTGATCATGACAGGATTGTCCGACAGTGAGCGTGTGGAAGAGGTCTTGCGCCTCGGTGCAAGCGACTGCCTGTCCAAGCCCTACACGATGGAAGACCTTGCCAGGGCCGTACGTCGGGGGCTCGACGCTCCAGCACCCAAGCCGATCAAAGAGGCCGATGTCGTGTCAGGCCTGGAATGGTAC
>JAQCER010000775.1 GCA_027618625.1 Verrucomicrobiota bacterium | reverse complement strand
CTTTTGCAAGTCGCAGTAGATCGCTCATGAATAATCCAGGCTAAAACCTGCGATCGTCACTGCTTCCGCCACTGGTCAATCCAGAGATCAAAGGCCTTGGGAATAGCGGCTTCAAATGCCATGCGTTCGGCTGTCCGGGGATGGACGAATCCGAGTTTCCACGCGTGCAACATGAGTCTGCCGGAGTAATGCTTCTGCTTTGCAGGCTTCGCGTAGATGGGATCACCCAGCAACGGATGCCCGATCTCTTTCATATGCACCCGGATCTGGTGCGTGCGCCCGGTGTGAAGCGTACATTCCACCAATGCGTCACCGTTTACCACTGCCAGCACCCGGAAGTCGGTAAGAGCATGCTTCCCTGCGGGGGCATTGACAACGGCCATGCGTTGTCGGTTCACCGGATGGCGGCCAATGTTCGTTTCGACGGTGCCGCAGGCTGGTGCAGGCGAACCTTCTACCACTGCCAGATAAATCTTCGAGGTCTCGCGATTGGAGAATTGCTTCGTCAACGCGCGATGCGTCACGTCATTGCGAGCAACCACCATGCAGCCACTGGTGTCCTTGTCGAGACGGTGGACGATTCCCGGCCGCAGGACTCCACCGATCTCTGACAATGCGCCAAAGTGATGCAACAGGGCATTCACCAGCGTCCCGTCTGGATTCCCTGCGGCTGGGTGGACTACCATTCCCTCGGCTTTGTCGATCACTGCCAGATCGTCGTCCTGATAGAGCACATGGATGGGCAGATCCTGAGGCAACGCTTCTGCGGGCTGCGCATCGGGAATGTGCACGGACACTCGAGCTCCTTCAGCCAGGACCAGCTTGGGCTTGGCAATCTCCCCATTCACCCGGATGTCGCCATTCTTGATCAGCGCCTGAACCCGCGCCCGCGAGATCTCATTCAGCACCCCCGTAAGAAATCGATCCAGGCGCTCGCCTACACCAGACCGGTGGGGGCCATCGTTACCAATCTCAAAGACACGCGCATGTTCAGGTTCATCCATCTCGCGCTACCCATCGCCATATTCGGCACAACTGACACGTTCTTTCGACTACGAATTGTCGTGAGGCGGCAGAAATCGCGATTCTCAATTTTAAAAATCATGAAATACCAAGAATTTCTGATTTTTAACTTCACAAAGACTATTAAGATGAATTAAGTAATTGCCGACCTGCCCGCTCCCGCATATTCCACCCCATGAATATCTGACACGCCGTGACTCAACCGATCTCTTCCCAACACCCATTGAGCGAAATCCAGCAACTGAAGGCCGTCAACCACCACCTGCGAATCGCCGCAGATCAGGTGAGCGAAGGCATCATGATTCTAGAACCGGAGCCGACCGTTGGCACGGGACCTCGAATTGTGTACGTGAATAAAGCGCTCTGCAAAATCACCCGGCACCCTATGGAGGAGCTGCTCGGGCATTCGTTGTCCCTCATCTTTGAAGCGGACAGGCTCTCCGGCTTTCTCACCCGCCTGCCAGCCGTTGCCAAGGCCGGGAGAATGTTCCACACCGTCGCTGGTCTCAACTGCGCTGACGGCAGCAACGACGACTTCCGATGGACAGTGCGGGCGGTGAACGACCGCTACGGCCGCACTCTGAATTACACCGTCACAGTCCGTCGGGAAATTGTTCCTGAGCTCGTGCCCATCGAAATCGTTGCTGAAGGACAAACGCGTGACGCTGACACTTCAGCTGCGGCAACTGAGAACGAAGCAGCAATCATCGAGAAGTCGCGCTTGGAGTCGCTTGCGATTGTCGCGGGCGGTGTGGCACACGATTTCAACAATCTGCTGCAGACAATGATGGGGCGGTTCGATCTGATCCGTACTGAGATCCATGCAAATCACAAGCTGGAGACACACCTGCGAGAAATCGAAGACGCGGCAAAGACTGCACGGGGCCTGACGACTCACCTGCTCGCATTCGCCAAGGGCGGCGATCGCCAGCGGAAGCTCGCTGACGTTTGCGATATTGTCTGCAAAGCGAAAACGCTGGCGTGCATTGGCTCATCCGTCGATTGCGATGTCGAATTCGATGGCGAGGTTCATCCTGCGATGGTCGACGAAACGCAGATCACGCAGGTGGTGAGCAATTTGATCATCAACGGTCGGCAGGCGATGAACAATGCCGGCATCATTAAGCTGCGTGCGGAAAATGTCTGGGTCAGCTCCGACACGGATGTCAATGCCCCGGAAGGCCAATACGTGAAGATCACGGTTGCGGATCGCGGCTGCGGCATTCCGCCGGAAAACCTGCCAAATATATTCAACGCGTTCTTTACGACCAAAAGGGAAGGAACCGGATTGGGTCTGTTAGTTACCCTTGCGATCGTGCGTTCTCACGGCGGCGATATCACCGTGCGCTCGCAAGTCAACGTAGGGACGGAGGTTTCGGTCTACTTGCCAGCCGATAAGTGGCCGGAAATTGAGCCGCAAAGTGCAGAAGAGCAGGATTGCAGCAACGGGATCAGGCTTCCAAAGTATCGTGAAACCGTCACTGGCAAAGTGCTGGTAATCGATGATCAACCAGGCGTCCGAAGTGTGGCATGTGCCCTGATCCAGAGCCTGGGTTTTGAAGCCGCATCCGCCCCCAGCGGCGAGGAGGGCGTTCGATTGTATCGGGAAGCGATGCTGGATCACGATCCCTTTTCCGCAGTGCTTCTGGACATGACGCTTCCCGGTGGCATCAGTGGGGATGAAACGATGTTAGAGCTCCGCCGCATCGATCCTGTCGCAAGAATTATCGCCAGCAGCGGCGCTCTGGAGCACGACGAACAAATCGACCTGTGCGCTGGCGGGTATACCGGAGTCCTCCCTAAACCCTACTCTTCAGAGGAGTTGAAGGAATCCCTCTACGAAGCACTCGTGGCATTGCCTATTTAGTTCAGTCTAGATCTCCGGTTGGCTGGCTGGCGAAGTACTTTCGCCAGTCGTCTGAGGCACGGCTTGCT
>JAQCER010000774.1 GCA_027618625.1 Verrucomicrobiota bacterium | reverse complement strand
TGGCGGCAGTCCGCGGCTCGCGCTCATGCTCTATGAATTGATCGCAACTGAGGACATCTCCGAAGTGAAGCAACAGTTCTGGATGCTGCTGGACCGCATTACTCCCTACTACCAGGATCGCATGGGCGACCTCGGCCCACAGGAGCAGGCGGTGCTGGAGACCATGGCCCTGATGCGCGACGAACCGAAAACGCCCGCCGCCATCGCCGAACGCATGCGCATGAAACCAGCCCAGACCTCGGCGCTGCCGGGCCGGCTGACTAAGGCACACTACCTGCGCTCCATCGAAAACCCCGCAGACAAACGCTCCCGCCTCTACACCATTCGCGATGGCCTCTTCGACATTTGGCTGGCCATGAATGTCAGCTGGGAAGCACGGGAAAGGCTGCCGTTCCTGCTCGATTTCTTCGCAGGATTCTACCGGGACGTCGAGTCGCGCGAGCGCAAGCGCGCCGAGCTGCGCGAGAAGTTTGATGCCGAAAGTTCTGGCCATGTTAGAGAAGAACCAGGCACTTCCTAAGGTGACGCTACCGATAATCTGGGCTACCTTTTGACAATCGAAACTGCCACGGAGCATCTTCAACAAGAACAGCCACAGAAGTCACCCGCTGACTATCTTGGCGAAGTCGAGAATATGATCACCTCATGGGAACCCCACCGCACCGGCGATCTGGAAGAGTTCGCGCAAAGGTTGCACCACCACCTGAGCGAAGGCGTAGCGAGGTCGATCCTTCCGAAACTCCCTTTCTCGATCTACTCAAAGACATCTGGATGAAGTGAACGAATTTAACGAATCTAACTCTAACGAATTTCAAAGTTTTGCGAACCAGTGATCTCTCGATCTCTGGCTATTGAGCCTGTTTCCCTTCAATCGCAAAATGCTGGGCAGCGACATGCTGACGCCACTGCCATGCCTGCCAACCGCCGGTGGCCATGCGATTCTCATATTGTTCGGCCTCGTTCGCCAGGATCGTTTTCGCATCTGCGGTCGCCCACCGACCGAACACTTCCGGTTGCGACCCTACTTCGTGCAATCCCGGCCAGGCCGCGGGTCCGAGCGATCCGAGGTAAGCGGTGTCTAACAATTTTCCGGCTTTGGCATCTGATCGAGCAGCATCGATATTCCAATCTGCCACGAACCGGTGTTCGTCCCAACACTGCATCACGAAAAACAAGCCGAACACCGCCAGCACGTTCGCTCCCAGCAACCACGACATCGTACGCTCCTGATGCACGCGGATCGCCAACAAGATGAATCCAACGCTGACGAGAACAAGGAAGCAGACGACGTAAACCCGTAGCAGTGACATCTGGTAAAACTCAACGTAAAGCTTCAACCGAAGCACCACGCTACTGACGAGCACAAGGTTCTGCACGATCCAGAGGTGGGCAAGCCAGCGCTGTCCGGGAGCACGGCACACAACTGGTGCCTGAACCCAGAGCAATGACAGAACGAGCGCCGCAAGCAGAACGCTGGCGATCAAGGTGTAGACGCCGTGATGCACGAACGCGCTCGCGGTGACGTCCTCAGGCAACGCTGCATCCGCCCAGAGGTAAAGCACATCCGTCGTGTTCGCGAAAAAGAACAGCACGTTGACAGCGATCAACAAAAGACGTGTCCGCCAGATTCCCATAGCCAGGTCAGTGGGCACGGGCAAGCTCTTTGGCACACGCTGCCCGATCCAGCTCAGCAGCCGTGACGGCTCGCCTTTTCCGAGTAGTGCCAACATTGCCACCAATACGAATCCCCAGAAAAGAATGCGCGCGATGTCGGGAAATTCGATCGTATTGAGAAAAGTTTCAACGCCATCAACAAGATCGCCTAGAACAGATAACATCACAGCGTTGCCACCAACCAGGAGCAGGGCGAATGGCACACAGATGAGAGCCGCCGGAAGGACTGCCCAGATACAGCGGAGGGCTGTACGCCCCGATGCCAGTTTCGGCGTAATGCCACCGGACGGCAGCCATTGCCTGATCGAAAAACGCCCGCTCAACAGTGAGACCGGCAACCAGAACAAGCCAGCGCCCCCTTCAAGAAATCGCCGCCAGTACGGATGAAGATGATTGTGAACGAAGTGACCGGAGGCATACACAGTAAGCGCAATGATGAGGCAGCCGTTGGCAAAGCCAGGCTCGATCACCGTCTGAACCGCCGTCGCCAGCATGAGTGAACCAGCGATAGCGCCTTTCGGCGTCGCCAGGATGCGCACGCCCGCCGGACGATTCCACAGCAATCCGCACCAAACGAGAATCGAGAACGCTGACAGACCAGCTCCAGGTGCACTCTGCCAAAGCAGAACATCGGCTGCAAACGTCAGCACTCCGGCTCCGCACAACAGCCGCCCCGGCATAAGCACTCGCAGTTGAGAGTCGGCAGTAACTTGCTGCACCGATCGAGAAATGGTGTTCGTAATCATGCCCCACCGTTACTTACGGCGGTGAATTACCTGTGAAGCTTCAGTGAAATCGCCGTGAAATCGGACCGATTATCAAAGCACGTTTCCCCACGCATCCGAGACTTCCTCGCTGCCGCCCCTACCGCAGCCTGAGAAAACACGCTGCCAAATACAGAACGAGGCCAAGCCAGAGGATTAGCATGAACAGCTTCACTCCACGCACCTCGGCGTTGAAGAACTGGCCGATCATCGAAGGGCCAGCAACTTCCTGCTCAAGCTGCTCAAGAGGGCGTGCATCCGAAAAAGCATCGGCTGTCGGCACAGTCGGCTCCTCTATCGAACTCAATACCTTCAAGGCATCATCAGCGTCACCTTCCCATACCATCAGGCGCACGTCGTCGGCACAGGTACCATAGAGGCGAGTTGCCTCCAGAACAAATGCCGGAATCCCGAGCCCTTCAAGCCTCATCCGCGCCATATTTGCAGGAACGGAATCCGAAAATCGCCGAACAATGACCATGTCCATGCTTAGCAGTGGAGCATTGCGAGAATTTTGTCAAT
>JAQCER010000773.1 GCA_027618625.1 Verrucomicrobiota bacterium | reverse complement strand
CCTGGCTTTTTCCCAGTACCTACATCAGGACGGACAGGTGGTGCTTCGCCATCGATCGTGGGAATCACCTTTGCTCCCACTGCACCATATCCCAGCGGAGTCAGACAGACCACATCACCGTCGTTCAACCCCTGATCGATGATCACGTTATCTGCAGCCTTCGCCCCCTCCTCTTTCCAGACAATGTGGACCTCGCGACTTTCCAGGACATTGCCCTCAGCGACGATCAGGACTTCAGGCCCTTCGCGCAGCGCACTGGCGGGAAGAACAAAGACATCCTTCAGCGTCTTGCCTTCAATCTCAGCATTGACGAAAAGTCCGACTTTCAAAGGCGGCTTTTCATCTTCCCTGCGTGCGTACGGATCCTTCACCTGGGCCACCACAAAAAGCTGAAAGCTCATGGTGTCGATCGAACTTTGCGCCCTGACAATCGTCCCCTGCCAGGACACCTCGTCTCCTGCGAAGTCGGTATACAGCCTTACCTTCGGCCCATCGGGAGCGTCAATATTGGCGTCGCCACGGTAGTGTTCTGGCACGTCCACAAACCCAAGCTGCTCCTTTTTTAATGGCAGCTTGATCTCGGCGTAGTCGACTCCAAAGATCCGCGCAATCACACTGCTGGGGCTCACATATTGGCCGACATCGACATTCTTTTCCATCACCTGCCCGGCATAGGGAGCGCGCAACGTGGTGCGCTCGAGATCCTTCCGTGCCTGCACGAGCCGGGCTTCGGCCGAGGCCAGCCGCGCCTGCGCCTCCGCCAGCTGTGGCTTGCGCAGCACCAAGTCGGGGGGCTCTTCCTCACGCCCCAGCCGCTTCCAGTCTTCGTCCGCCTGCTCGGCACGCGCCTCCTCTTCGTGCAACGTCGCCTCTGCCTGCGCCAACTCACCGGCAGCAATCGTCACGCCTGCCTCATAGTCGATCGATTCAATTTTCAGCAGCATGTCCCCAGTCTCAAAGAAGCCACCTTCTCGGAGCGATCCAGAGATTTCAGTAACTCGCCCGGCCACCTCCGGACTTAGAGTGCTCTTCGTCTGCGGCTCTACGGTGCCAAAGGTCTCAATCAAGATTGGGAAGTCCACCTTCCGCATCCTCATGGCTTCGATGTCCTTGACCTTTGTGATCTGCGGGAGCTTCGGCGGCTCCGGCTTAGTCTTCAGCAGAAAGTGATAGCCACCCCAGCAGACAGCGGAGATCAACAGCACAATGATAGCCTGGCGGAGAATGTTCACTGGGGATTCGCGTTGGAAGCGGTCGACGGCAAGGAGGCAGCAGTATCGAAATCGCCGCCAAGAGCAAGATAGAGATCAATGCGATTCTGCAATCGCTGATTCTCGACGCGAATGAGGGCACTGCGCGAATCGAATGCCCGCCGCTGACTCTCCAGCAGGGTGAGAAACGTGACGAGCCCACTTTGAAAGCGCGACAACGCCCGGTCTTCTGCGAATACAGCCTCTTTACTGGCATCACGGAGCGCCTCGGCCTGCGCCTCCAGATATTGCTCCGCCGCCAGCGCCGTTTCCACTTCGCGAAATGCCTCAAGCGCTGCCGATGTGTAGTCGTGAGCCAGTTCGTCCTGCTCGGCTTTTGAAATCGCTACATTCTCCCGCAAGCGCCCGCCTTCAAAGATCGCCTGGCTGAGACTGCCCGCAATGGTGGACAGCAGGAGATCGCGATTGAAGAGCTTGGCAAAATCCGCACTGCTCGTTCCCGTCGAGCCAGTCAGTCGCACTGCCGGCAGCAAAGCCTTTCGCGACTCGGCGACCCGCTCGATCGCAGCAGCGTATCGACGCTCCACCGCCCGAATATCCGGGCGCCGAACGAGGAGTTCCGATGGCAATCCCACTGGAATCGAGCGCTTTAACTTTGGCAGCTCCGTCGAGGATTCAATGGTGGCACGCGGATAATACCCTAACAGAGTCTCCAACGAGCGCTTCGCTGCATCGCGCTCCCGCTTGCGGGCCTCCAGATTGCTGCGCGCCGAGGCGACATTCGAACGACTCAGCGCCAACTCCACAGCCGTCACATCATTGATCCCCCGATCATAGGTCGACTCGACCGACTTCAGCGTTTCCTCGAAGCTCGCCACCGTTTTCTCCGCCAGCTCGAACAGCCGCTCACTCTCGGTAACGTTCAGCCAGGACTTCGCCGTATTGGCAGCCAGCGACAGCCGGGCCGATTCGAAATCAGCCTCCACCGCCTGGTAGTCAGCATAACCAGCGCGGGCGCGATTGCGCAGACGGCCCCACAAATCGATCTCCCAACTCAGATTCAACCCCAACTCAAGCTGGTCTGTAAACTCTTTGATCTGAATCGTCTGGACGGTTGCTGTCGTGCCTGTCGTCGCAGCAGCCGCAGTAGCCGCCTGCTGCGGGGGCAATTCCTTCGTCTCAAATCGCTCGGCACGCCGAGCATCCAGAGCACCACTCACACTTGGAAACCGATCCGCGCCTACCAGCACCGCCCTGCCTTTCGCCGCCCGCAACCTCGCCGCCAACGCTTGAAGATCCGGATTGCGCTTTGCCGCCTCAAGCACCACCCCCTTCAGCGGCCGACTGTCGAAATCATCCAACCATCCAGTCACCCGCTCCGCAGTCTTGCCTTGCAATGGCGCAGCCCATGCAGAGTCCGGCACGGCACTCGCGTCAAACTCAGCGGCCTGTCGCTCGGGAGCCACAGTGCCACATCCGCAAAGCGATCCCAGCAACAAACACCGCGCCCCCCGGCACCAAGCCAACGCAATGGCAGGCAACAGATTTCCCTGTCCAGCGCGGCGCAAGGAGTGTATTGGCGAACATTTCATCTGGGGACTAGCCGCGGAAGCTGACTGGAATCCCGTTAAATGCAATCGCTTTTCCGTGACCACTGACGTGAGCAACCCCGACCAACCAATCGAGAACGCCCGTTCCCTAGCCTGGATTATTCATGAGCGATCTACTGCGACTTGCAAAAGACTCCATTT
>JAQCER010000772.1 GCA_027618625.1 Verrucomicrobiota bacterium | reverse complement strand
TCGCCGACATGTCAGCGGGACCGAGGAAGATAGCCTCCAGCCCTTCAATGGCCAGGATGCTGTCAATGTCTTCGGCTGCTTCTCGGGTTTCGATCATCGGGATGATCATCGTTTCCTCGTTGGCGATCTGGAGGTAGTCCTTGAAGCCCAGCCCCCATTTCACGGCCCGTTCGCCGCCAATGCCGCGGGCGCCCCGCGGCGCGTAGCGGCCATAGCGGAACCCCCGCTCGACATCCGCGGCCGAGCGCGGCAGCGGCAGGATAACGCCGTGCGCCCCCATATCGAGAGCGCGTTTCACGCAGTCCTCGCGGATGTCAGGGACACGGACGATGATGCTCGTCGCGGTCTCGCGGACCGCCCGGATGTGATCCATCGCATCTTTGTAATCCAGGTGCCCATGTTCCATGTCCACGACGACCCAGTCGAGGTTCAGGGCGACCGCGATCTCAGTGATGCTGGCGCATTCCATGGTGGCCCAGATGCCGAGTGTGCTCTGGTTTGATTTGAGTTTCTGGCGAAGCGGATTCAGTGGCATGGCAGTGAGTGGATGGTCTGGTGTTGTAGGGGAAAAATCGGGGCTAGGCAATGATTTCCCTACCGACCTTACCGTCGAGACCGAGCAAGTGCGGGTACCGACCAGATTCGCCCAAAAATGTACGTTAGGGGCTCGTCTGGAGCCCCGGAAACCCTGATTTCAGTGAATCAGGCTCTCATCGAGGTATTGGCCGTAAAGGACGATATTTTCCCAGTCAACGGGCATTGATGTGCCCTCGCCTTCCGTAGTAATCGTCCCTGGCCAGCGGCAGCCCGCTCAATCGCAGACCAAACAGGATGAATGTCCGTTCTTGCCAGCGATCCAGTTTCTCGCCGCCCAAATTGGAGCGAATGCGGTGGAAGAGAGCGAACGGGAGGAATCCCACGCGGATCGCCACGAAAATCCAGCGGAACAATTCGTGAGGGGACATCACGCCGACTCGGATCCGGGCAATGGAGCATCAGCCGGAAGCTCCCACTCATCTTCGGGATGATCGACCGTGCCGATTATCTGGAAGCCGAGTTTCTTCAGGATTCTTGTCGAAGCGTTCTCTTGAGGAAGCGTCTGAGCAACGACCGCAAGGTTTTCACTTTCCGCACGCGTGATCCGCACCAGTTCGGCAGCCATCGCCGTGGCGACTCCTTTCCCCTCGTGGCCAGGGGCAGTGCCGTAGGCGATCTCGACTCGGCTATCAACAGGTTGGCCCTTGAACCCACAAACGCCTACCGGGAGATCATCCTCCAAGCCGAAGCCGATGTAGCCGATCCACGGTGAAACAAAGCCCGTGCGCTGATAGTGAGCAATGGTCACCTCGATCACTTCTCGAAGGAAGTCATTGAGGGCAACTTCTGCCGACAGGTTGCCGTTCTCGCCGATCTCAATGAGCTTCATGCGTTATTCAATCCTTACACCGACTGCTTCCACGGATACTCCATTTGCCTCGCCGTTGCCGCTGCCGCTTCCTCTCCCAGCAGTCTCTCGACAACGTGCAGGCTCATGTCGATCCCGGCTGCGATGCCCGCCGAAGTGATGATCTTGCCGTTGTCGACAAAACGCCGGTCCTCATGAATCGTGCCGCTGGGGACGATTTCACGCAGAAGATCGTAGGCGACGTGGTGCGTTGTCACGTCCAGCCCATCCAGCAGACCCGCCTTGCCAAGCAACAACGCTCCCGTGCAGACCGACAGCACGAGTTCGGCAGCGTCAGCCGTTTGTTTGATCCAGTCGATGAGCAGCGCATTGTTCATCTCTGTGCGAGTGCCCAAGCCACCGGGCACAAGCAGCAGGTCTGGCTTTGGACAAGTATCCAGAGTGTGGTCAGCATTCACCGACAGACCGTTGCGGGCGATGACTGGCCCCGGTTTCTCAGCTACTGTGAAAACGTCGAACGCCGGTGGATCACTTTGGTGGCTTGCGACCGAGAAGACCTCGAACGGCCCGCAAAAGTCGAGAACTTCGGCGTCGTCAAACAGAACGATGGCAAGGTTGCGTGTTACGGACACGTCATTTTCAGAGTTAGATTAGATTAGTTGGATTCACGGTTATGTCGGCCCACGGGACGAACGATTCATCCCCATCGGCCTGACGGTAAAGCAGCTCGAAATAGTCCAGCAGTTTCTCACGAACGTCCAGTTTTACCAGCCGGGAGATGAGATTTTTAGAATTGATAGGGGATGAGGTGGGCTGGTTGAGAAAAAATCGTACTTTTTTCTGATTTTCCCAGTCCAGATTAGGTCTGGAGCAGTTTTTTTGACGTTCGCCTTCAAGCGACTCCGTATCGGAAACAAGATCGCTATGACTCCTAAGGATTTCCTCCGACCGATCGTTTATCGTAGTCCATGTAGTCCAGCATTAGATCCGATTATGACAGCCCTACTTCCGATACTGTCCCTGACTGCTACACTCCTCAGCGGGTGCTCAAGTAAACATAGATTCGTAATTGGTTTGAGATTCTCTCATATGCCAATTGTGCCAATTGTCTGTCATTGTACGCTCCACAAAAGAAAATGATTAACCGGTTTATAGTCACCTCACCCAGTCTAGAAGGTGCTAAGGAGCTTCGTTGGGCAATGCGTGGAAGCGATAGTGTTGAAGTTTATCTGGGGCGATTTGAAGATTTTCCAGCGTTTGATTGTGTTGCGACCGCCGGGAACTCATTTGGATTGATGGATGCCGGAATGGATCTCGCGGTTCTGAAATTCTTTGGCGAAGCAATCCAAGGGCGGATTCAAGCGAGAATTTTGAAGAATTACTTGGGTGAACAACCGGTTGGAACTTCGATTGTCGTTCCGACAGGCCACTCGCGGTGCAGGTGGGTTGCGCATTCGCCGACGATGAGAATTCCCATGAACGTCGATGGTACTGACAATGTCTATCTTGCAACTTGGGCAACCATTCTAGAGGCCCATCGAATGAACGAATTCGAAGACGCTC
>JAQCER010000771.1 GCA_027618625.1 Verrucomicrobiota bacterium | reverse complement strand
CTGCGGATGGCACCAAGGATTTCACCCACGGACCAGTCTACCTCCATCATTACATCGCCGAACAATCCACGGCCGCTCTTGCCACGGAATTTGTCCGACACGTAAAGCGGGACGTGCACCATGGAATGGGGAACATAGAGAAAAAAGGGCGATTCCTTGTGTTGCTCAATAAAGTTGACCGCGCGTTCGGTATACTGCGTTGTCAGCTGTTCCTGATCCTTGGGCGAGACTTCCGGTATGATGATTTCGTCTTTGTCAAATAGGGGCAGATGGGGCCAGCGTTTGATACGTTCTTCCATCGGGAGATGCCGCACCTCGGGGTGATAGGGCCACATGTCATTGGAATAGGGCAAGCCGAAGAAATCGTCGAATCCATGCTGCATCGGAAGAAAGGGACGATGGTGACCCAAGTGCCATTTTCCGTAACAGCCGGTAGCGTAGCCCTTTTGTTTGCATACTTCTGCGAGCGTCATCTCATCAGGATGCAGGCCGTGCTTCGCTGCAGGCCCCAGCGCTCCCTCGACCCCGATCCTGACATTGTAACATCCGGTCAGCAATCCCGCGCGGCTTGAAGAGCAAACGGCCTGAGTGACGTAAAAATCGGTGAACTTGCGCCCCTCCTTGGCCATCCTGTCGAGATTTGGCGTTTCATATCCTGTCGCCCCGAATGCCCCGATGTCCGCGTAGGCCATGTCGTCCATGAAAATGACGACGACGTTCGGAGATTTTCTTCCACCGCTCGCTTGCTGGGCACTGGTCGTCGTGACGAGCGCTCCCGCAAGGGCAAGCGAGAGTAAAAGCATGGCATTGATTGTTGGCAAGGATGGAGATCGCATCGCTGCCAGCCTGACTGGAACTTCCATCTTCCGCAAGTCAGAGCTGCTTCTCTGCCGCTGTCGGGACACGGGCAAGCGAAGCCTGGAATGGAATCCAAGCTTCGCTGCACTTCTTGCTCTTCCCTCCGTCGTCGTTGTTACTCCGCAGCGTCTCGGGCTGGGCGCTTTTCTCGCTTCCTGCCTTCGCCGTTTGCGTCGCCCCGTCCCTTTCCTCTGCCCTCACCCTCGCCTTTTGCCTCTCCGCGAGGGCCACGTGGTTTCCCGCCCCGCTTCGCCATGGCCTCGGCTGCCGCAGCAAGTTCTGTATCACTCAATTGGCCGTCGTCGTCCGTGTCGAACCGCAGGGTGAGCATTTCGGCCATTTTCGGATGCGCCTCCATCCGTTCTTTGAGCACGGCCAGCTTCTCTTCTGCGCTCATCGACGCGAACTCCGGGCCCAGCCCTCGTGGGCCTCTCTCTCCTGCACGCTCACCGTGAGGGCCTCTGCGTTCTGGCTTTGACTTAGACGTTGCTTCGTCGTCTGCCATGGCAAACAGTGGCAACGTCAGTGTGGCGATGGATACGAGTGTGATCAGTGTTTTTCTCATTTCGGTTTTTGGTTCTTTGTTCGTATGGGTACTTAACTTAAGAGCGGGACCATTTCTGTTCCGCAACGGTAGAAGAACTAAACACTCGACCATCACAGAGTAAGGACAGCCCTGATTACAGAACAGTTATGTTAGAGGGCGCCTGCAATCGCACGATAGGCGTATATCACCCGTGCTCAGCATTCGAATCGATGTTGATCGCAAGCAACACATCAAGTAGTCCACGGAAGTGATCGGTGGACGTGAATGGATTCATGACGGCGCTGCGGAGCCAGGTGCGGCCTGCGATTTTCGTTTCGACGATGTAGAAATCACCTTCCGCGATGAGTCGGCTGCGGGTTGCGGTGTTCAGGGCGTCCCGTTCCGGTTCGGTGAGCCCTGCTGGCGCGAGGCGGTAGCAAACGATGTTCGCGGTGGGAGTGGTGAGTAGCTCGAAGCCTGAGGTCGTCCTGATCAGCTCGGCGAAATCTCTGGCGGAGGCGAAGACGGTTTCGACAGAATCGACGATCACTTTGTCTCCGCGTGTAGCGAGGAGGGCGAAGACGCGCAGTGCAGCCATCGGGCGGGTGCATTCCATGGTGCGGCGTGCTGCGTCGAACCAGGGGATGTCACCTTCAGCCTGATCGATCGGATCTGCGGTGCGCCATAGGTATTCAGCATTCTGTGCAAACGCTCCGAAGGAGGTGGCTTCATTTTTGAATAAGACCGCCGTTGTCAGCGACGGCGCCATCATGAGTTTGTGGAAATCGATCACGATAGAATCGGCGAGTTCGATCCCATTGAGCAAGTGGCGATGCTTCTGGGTGAAGATCACCGCGCCACCGTGCGCGGCATCGGCGTGGAACCAGAGGCTGTTGTTGCAACAGAAGTCCGCGATTTCCTCCAATGGGTCGAACGCTCCGGTGGCCGTCGTGCAGGCATTGCCAACTGCAGCGATGACGCGAATTCCATCGGCAAGGGCCTGATCGAGCGCCGCCTGCATGGCCGGGGCACGCATGCGGTATTCGTTGTCCGTGCGAACTCGAACGACGCCCTGCTCCCCCCATCCCATGACTCGAGCAGCGCGGTCGATGCAATAGTGGGACTGGTCAGACACCAGGACGCCGAGAGGTCGGGCGTTGTCATTCCCGTGTTGCCAGGCATCAAACGGTGCTGCCGCCTGTCGCGCTGCCAGAAGTGCGGTGAGATTTCCGAGAGTGCCACCTGATGTGAGATACCCTCCTGCATCGGTTCCCATGCTCAGGCGCCCGGTCAGATCCTTCACTACCGCGCGTTCAACGGCGGTCGCGGGGTCTCCCACTTCAAAAACGCCATTGCCCGTGTCGAGCAGTGAGTCTAACAGATCCGCCAATGCCGACACGGGGGCAGACACGCCTACCTGGTGGCCCATGGTTTGAGGGTGGTGACCTTTGATGGATTGGTCGATCCATCGCGAAAAGAGCTCTGATGGACTGGTTGGTGCGCCTGCGCCCGTGCGACTGAGCGCCATGTGCAGGTAGTCGCTCCATTCGGCTGCCGCGGTATCGGGAGATCTCGATGGGCGCACC
>JAQCER010000770.1 GCA_027618625.1 Verrucomicrobiota bacterium | reverse complement strand
GTTCAGCAATATATCTTTCCATACTCACTGTCAGATACTTACAGAAAAACAAGCGGAAACCCTCGGGTTGTCCGTGGGAATGGCGATCACTCTGCCATTCGGAGCATTCAGCGAAGTGGTGAAATAAAACACCGCGCCGTCATTGCCGATAAAGTCATACTTCGCGTCAAAATCCTTCAACAGTTCAACCACTGAAGCCTCGCCCTCCGCTTTCAGATCGCGGTAGAAGAACGCATTCTCCGATGCGCTTCCCGCCCACACCGAGAACAACTGGTAGCGTTCGTCATCGGTATAGGTGCATCCGAATCCCCACGTCTTCTGGTCGGGACGCTCATAGACCAGCGAATCGTGATCCTGCGATGTGCCGAGCATGTGCAGGTAGACTTTCTGGAAATAATTCTCGCCCTTCAGCTCATTGCCTCCCTCAGGAGCAGCGTAACGGCTATAGACCAGCCCTTTATTGTCTGGCGTCCACTGCGCGCTGGAGAATTTGATCCAGCGCAGGTAGTCAGAAAGATCCTTTCCAGTTTCAATGTCGCGCACGCGCCATTCCTGCCAGTCCGATCCCGAGGCAGAGGTGCCGTATGCCATCAACTTCCCGTCATCGCTGATCGAATACCCGGTCAACGCCACGGTTCCGTCGTCTGACAGAGTGTTAGGATCCTGCAACACTTTTTCAACCGAGCCCGGAGCATCCTCACGCCAGTAGATGATGCTATGGTTCTGCAGCCCCGTCTGGCGGGAGTAAAACAATCGACCAGCAACGATCTGGGGGACGCCGTGTTTGTCGTAGTCCCACAATTTCCCGAGACTCGCCCGGATCTTCTCCCTCCCAGACAGCGCCTCAAGGTAATGCTGCGCAAAGTCCGCCTGCGCTCCGATCCAGGCATCCACTTCGGCGTCGTCGGCCGCTTCCAGCCAACGGTAAGGGTCCGCCACTTCGATCCCATGAATGGTGTCAGTGTAAGTCATCCGCTTCGTCTCAGGCGGATTCAAAACTGAAGTCTGGGCAGAAACGGATCGAGGCATCGTCAGGCTGAGTAAAATGAGGCACGGCACACCACCTGCTGCCGCAAAAAAACACGCACGAAGTGGATTCAACATGCGGAACAATTAGACGCCCCGCACGGAAAGTCGAGCACTCGCTATTCCCGCTACTCTACCACTGATAAGACTGCCATGGCCTTTGGAAGGAGCGTAGGCAGCGAGGTGAGCGTTGATGAGCACATCACAAAGGGTGTTGCGACGATAGCCCTGCCCCGGTGGCGTCAACTTTTTCCTCGTCAGTTTAATTTGAGTTCGATACTACCTGCTTCCCGCATGGAAGTCGGCAGAACCAGAATGTGCCTCCTTTCCTGACGGCCCACACACCATGATCCCGCTTGTTACGTGTCCCTATTGCACGAGATTGATCAAGCTCCGCCGACGGAACTGCAATCGTGACTTCGTGCATGCCGAGTGCGGAGCCACCATTCACGTTCCGAGAATCGGTGAGTTGCGCAATGGACTGCCGCTCAGCTTGGTTGCCGCTCCCGAGAACATCTTCGAGGAATCCGTGGCTCCCCTGCCCGAGTCTCATCAAACCGAGCCGGCCATTGTCCCACGCGATCTTCGACGATCCGATGCAGCAGCGAACCCGGTTCACTATTCCCAGGCTGATCTCGCCGACTTGGCGGCTGAACTGCAGGAACTGACCGCGGGATTGGCTGAAGTAGTCACAAAGCTGCAAGAGATCATTGGACCGAATCCTATGACGAACGATGCTGCCAGAAATGACGCCCAGCCTCTCGCTTCTGAACAAGCTGCCCATGCAGTTCTGGTCAAAGGCAAGGCCGACAGGGCAACGTTAAAGGAAACCTATCGCCCACTCGAAGAGGTCCACGAATTGAGGGAAGACAACGAACAGGCACTGGCACAGAAAAAGAAGCAGCGTGAAAAAGCCCGTGACAGCATGATCAGCAAAGCAGCTCCCTGGGAAATGGATGAAGCCGATCCCACCTGCGCAGGCAGAAGTAGAAATGCGACGTTCCCGTGGAAGATCGTCATTCCCTCCGCTGCAGTCCTTTTCATCGGAGGATTCAGTGCTGCAATTCTATCGCACTCCGACAATACAAAAGAATCCCCACCGCCTCAGTCCTACGAGGAAGTTCTTTCAAAGATCGACGCGGCCCCAGGCGGTGCAGAGAAAATCGCGCTCATTCACTCGAATATCGACACGATCAAGCAAGGTGTGAACAATGCCACCGTTAGTGCATTTCTCGACGACTACCTGGCTGCGAAAACCTGGCAGGATCAGCTGCAGTTTGTGCGCAAGCCCGATCGCGTCAAGCCACTCATGGCGCGCTACTACTCCGACCACGCACTGAGGCGCGGAACCGTAAAGCAGGTGCAGCGAGTAGCATTCACAAGGAGTGGCAGTCTGGCATTCGTCGATGTCACCGCGACGGACAATTCCGATGCCCCAATGAGCGCTGCCTTGGAACTCGTCGACGGCAAGTTCTTCCTCGATTGGGAAAGCTTCACCGCCTACTCTGACTTAAGCCTGTCTGAATTCCTCAAGAGCCCGCCTGGCACCATCGCATCCTTCCGAATCAAAGCGGAGCCCTCATTCTACTTCAATTACAGCTTCAATGAAGATGCACATGTGGCCCTTCGAATCGAAGAACCACTTACGGAAGCTTCGTGTTACGGGTATGTCGAACAAGGATCAGAAATAAGGAAAATTCTCACGGATATGATTATTGCCAGACAGACTGCAAACAATCGAGTAATACGACCTTTATTGAAGCTTCGAATTTCCGGTGAAGATCATGGGGATAATCAGGTGTGGATCGATTCGCTCGAGTCAGAATCGTGGGTTACGCCCTAAATCACTGCTGCCTTTCGGCACGGTTTGTGCAATGAAAATTGGCTCTATCCGGGATTCGCAACGTAAAATAGGGGGATTTGGCGCGGGCAAGGAGATCGAAAA
>JAQCER010000769.1 GCA_027618625.1 Verrucomicrobiota bacterium | reverse complement strand
GGACGAACCTTGGGAACCGGAGCTTGGATATTGAACGCAGCTGGCGCACCGGCGCCCGGCGCTGAGGGAATCTCCTGCTGCGGCAACAGCGCCGTGGCTTCTGCCGGGAGCGGCTGCGAGTTGGAGTTTGGAAACCCAGCGCCTGCTCGAACTGGGCGAATCGGCGGAAGGCAAAGCCACTCAGGAAGCCCAGATGATCCTCAATCACAAGGCCGCCATCGAGATGCTGGCGGATCCGACAGAAGAAATCGGACTCAACCGCTACACCGGTTGCAATCTGCATGCCCTGTTATCCGACAATCTGTTGAGTGACCCGGCGGCCTGCGGCCGTCTGCGCTCCCGCCCAGTGGGAATCTCGGGCACGGTGCTACATCCGCTGGAAGTCCCGCAGCAAATCGAAGAAAATCTGCTCCTCATTCTGACCAAAGCGAGCGGCATCGAGGACCCCTTCGAAGCGGCGTTTTTCGTGAGGGTGCAGCTGCTGCCCTAGTTGCAGGCCTTTGAGGACGTCAATAAACGCGTTTCCCGGCTGGCGGCCAACATTCCGATGATCCGGCCCAACTTCTGCCCGCTTTCCTTCGTCGATGTGGAGGCGGATGACTACGTGAACGGCCTGTTGGCGTCTATGAACTCCAGCGCATCGAATATTTGCGCGGTGTCTTCGTCTGGGCCTACACCCGCTTGGCCCACTGCTACAACGCGGTGCGCCAATCCCTCGGCGACCCGACGCCATTCGTCTCAAGTATCGCAGTCAGCTCGGGCGCTTCGTGCGTGAGGTTGTGCAGGCAGGGCACACCGCCGCCAAGGCAGATCAATGGATCAGCCAGGATGCTGCCAGCGAGATTCCGGAGGAAGGCTGGGCAAAATTCATCGAAACGGTTGAAGTCGAGCTGCTGAGCCTGCACGAGGGAAATATTGCTCGTTATCGGCTCCGTCCGGGTGAGTTCGCCCAGTGGTAATCCAATCTGAAGTCATGAAACCCGGAGAACACAAAACCGTCCAAGCCCCAATCCTCGCATACGCCGAGGCCGAGGCCGCGTTGCTGGGGCAGTTCCGCCATCTTTACACGAGAACGGGAGCCACTGAGTTCGATTCAGCTGTCCACCCCTTTCGGTGTGATGCTTGCCGCTTCCAGCTCGATCCCCGACATCGTCAATCGAATCGGCTGGGTATCGAATGCGTTGGATTCGGGCATGTCTTTGATTGCTGACTGGGTCACGAGGATTTCTCCAGGGCCAGCCAGGTCTTCACCCAGTTTGCAGGCAATGTTCACGGGGTCGCCGAAGAAATCGCGCCCTTCGATCAGGAGAATGCGACCGTGGTCGATGCCGCAGCTGATTCGGATGTCGAATTCTCCTGCGTGACGAACGTTCTCCTCTTTGAAAGCCTCATTCATCTCTATTGCCGCCAGGATGGCGCACTGCGAATTCTGGAACACAGCAAATCCGTTGTCCGCTTCAAATTTGACCATCACACCCTTGTGGGCATGGACGATTGGCCGAGTCGCTTCCTGCATGCGCCGCACCATGGACAGGTAATGGATGATCCCATGGCGCCGGGTCACCAATGAAAACGCCGACATATCCCAGACCAGCACCGAGCGCTCGGCACCGAACCGCTGCCAGATCTCGACTTCGATTTGAGCCCGTTGCTCAGAGCTTTCGGTCTCGCTGTAACTGAGCAGCAGGTGGCGCAGCGATTCGATCATTACCGACTATGCCCCCACCAGGTACCGCTGGGTCAAGCTCAACTTCGCACTGCGGTTGGCGAAGAGGGTCGAATCAAGGAGTTGGCAGGGCGGTGGGTTTGCGGGAAGCGGCCTGGCCACCAGGTGAACATGGAAAACATGGAAAACCAAGTGTGACGTTCTCTTCTTCGAAATCGTTCAATCCAATTTGGCCAGCGAGTTCGCTTCTGCTGGCGATGAGAACCACGAAAATTACAGTGTGCGATGGCAGTCTCAGCCTTTTCAGCCGGTCGCAAAAAATTTCTCCTTTTTGCCCTTGCCAAGAAGGGGATTGTCATTACTTTGCGCGCTCCTTCCTGATTCGGCCGAGAGGGCCAGAATTGCACAGGATTTATCGGGAGCAGCTCCGGAAAAGAGGCACTTCTTGAAGTTCTTTTGTCTTCACAAAGTGTATTTTCGCGTCCCTTTATCTCTATGTCGCAGAAGACAAGTCACTTAAACAAGAAGTAATTTTCGAATGCCCACTATCAACCAGCTCGTAAGGCATGGACGCTCCGACAAGGTCTACAAGTCGAAGTCTCCTGCTCTGACCGATTGTCCCCAGCGCCGCGGAGTCTGCCTCCAAGTGATGACGAGGACGCCAAAGAAGCCGAACTCCGCGCTTCGTAAGGTTGCTAAGGTGCGTCTCACCAACGGATATGAGGTGATTGCCTATATTGGGGGAGAAGGGCACAACTTGCAGGAGCACTCGATCGTACTCGTTCGCGGTGGCCGGGTGAAAGACTTGCCGGGTGTGCGTTACCATATCGTCCGCGGAGCTCTGGACACCTTGGGAATCGACAAGCGTCGCCAATCTCGCTCGAAGTATGGAGCGAAACGCCCGAAAGCGGCTAAGAAGTAACGCGTTACGCGCCCTCCATTCCCACTAAAATTTTAAGAATCACACTTTTCGAATATGGCACGCCGCAAGAGAGTTTACGCCAAGCCTGAACAGCGCGACCCGCGTTACGACAGCCCATTGGTGGCCCTGTTGGTAAACAAGATCATGCTTCAGGGCAAAAAGTCTCTTTCTGAGCGGATTGTTTACGCAGCGATCGATCGCGCAAATGAGAAGGGCGAAGTCGTCGACCCTCTTGAATTGGTCCTACGTGCCATTGAAAATGCTAAACCCCGAGTGGAAGTGAAGTCTCGCCGTGTTGGTGGAGCCACTTACCAAGTGCCGCTGGAAGTTTCTCAGTCGCGGCAGGAAGCCCTCGCCATCCGCTGGATCGTCCAGTATGCGCGTGG
>JAQCER010000768.1 GCA_027618625.1 Verrucomicrobiota bacterium | reverse complement strand
CTCCCCACGCTACATCGAACTTGGTCGCGAGGCGTTTGCCGGTGAGTGCGGTTTTGAAATGCGTTACTGCCTGTGCGGCTTCAAGTGAAACGACGACGTTTCGGGAGGAGGTGAATTGCTCGAACAGATAGCGCGCAGCTGGCGGCGCGATTTCTAAAGCGAACGGGAGCCGTGGATGGTTTTCGATAAATGCAGTGATAGCATCGGTGAGTTCGCTGATGCACGGATGGTCGCCGCCAAGCGCCGGAAAGGATTCACGCACCAGTCCGAACGAGCGCAGTTTTGCAGCCATGGTGTGCTTGGCCTTTTCGTCGGCCCACTGTTCCCAGAACAGGATGCCGCAGGCTCTGGTCGCAGGAGAGTAGCGGAGCAGCCCAGCCGCCAGGTGAATCGGCAACAACGCACCCAACAGCAACGCACAGTCCCGATCGTGGACACCCTTCGTATATCCTTCAGAATACCGCGGCCCCATGAAGCGCTGGATCGCTTCCAGTCGCCCGCTTTCCGGGAGCGCAGCAAAGGCTGGCACCGAGTCGGCACCCAGCAGGACGCCCCCGCTTTCAAGTGCCTGCAGGATGCGCCATGCGAGAAACTCAACACGGCAGACGTCTTCGTTCTCGGACACGACCTCCTGATCCCAGACTTCACGGGTTTCCAGGAACTCTGGATCAGCGATCTTTTCGAAGAAATTGGTGCCGGCGAGGTGAAAGAACATCGTTCCATCGCGCGGCACGACGGAAAGTTCCAGCTCCTGCGTATTGGTGGAGAATCGATGGTTACCCAGGCGGATGACATTGGTGCCCGCTTCGAACAATTCCTGCCGGTCTTTCAACTGGCGGACCGCATCCTCGCGCAGGGTCTTCAGTCGCGTATGGATATCACCAGCCTTTACCGAATCGCCCAGCTGCTCCAGTTGCTTGATGATGTCCCGCACCTTCTCGATCATCAGATCAGAGGCGAGGTAACCATTGATATCGCTGATGGACTTGAAGCCTTCCAGACGATGGCGAATGCCGTTGAGCACGCGGTCGGCGGACTTTGCCAGCGTGCCTGCACGACGATTGCGCGCCTCCAGCAGTGACTGCTTGCGCGACTCAAAGGCGCTGTAGATTTCCTCGCGCTTGGTGCTGAGTTGTTCGACGTATTCTTCGAATTCGCTGAACCTGCCCTCCAGCTCTTCGAGCTGGATCATCGTCTTTGTCAGGAACTCATCGCACTTTTCCGGCGTGTGGCAGAGTTCGATGTAATTGATCACCGCCTGGTTGAGCAGCTTCAATTGGGCGGTGAACTGTGCGGCTCCCTCGGTGCGCGACAGGTTCTTCTTGCTGTTTTTCAGCTCGACCTTGACCTGATTCAGGGTCGAGTAGATCGATGAAACATCGTCGATAATCTTCGTCGTATGCGTGGCGTCCTCGATCTTGAGGTTGCTCACCACGTCGATCAGCATTTCCAGTTCAGTGCCAGCGGCATCGAGTTCTTTCTCAATTTCCGTGGCCTCGGCAGCCTTCGACACCCTGGCGATGCGTTGCTGCTGCGTCGCGACCTTTTGCCGATAGGGATCGAGCGCTTCAGCCCGCAGCAGAAACTCGACACACAGGTTTGATTCCCTTTCGCTCGCTTCCTGGGTCTGCTTCTCCAGTGCCTCGATCAATTGCAGATCGACGTAACGCAGGTCACGCAACGAAATAATTTCACCACGCACGGTGCGCAGTTCGGCGAGATTGTGAACGAATCCGAGAATGTCGTCGGGGCGCGTGTGCTCGACGGTTTTAAGAATCTGGCTGGTCTTTCCGCGCACGCGTTCGGTCTCGGTCAGCGTGTTCTTGCGCACCCGCTGGACTTTATCGAACTCACTGATGGCTGCCTGCGCGGCCGAGTTGATTTCGGTCAGTGTGCCCTTCAAGTCGTGTGTTTCCGGGCGCCCCGTCCAAAAATAAGCATCGCTGATGCCGCCGGTGAGCTTTACCAGATCGACGTAAAGGTCAGCGTAGCTGTCGTCCTTGGAGAGCAAGGTGAGCACTCCCTGGCACTCGGCCATGCAGCGGACGATCTCTGCGTTGCCGATTTTATACAAAAACGAGTCCTTCTGCGTCTCGGGAGCAAAACTCTTTTCAAGGTATGGCGTCTGCCACACCTGCAGGGCGTGGTGCTTCTGCGGCTGTTCCTCACCACGGAAGTAGATCAGCTCACCGTTGGGGAACAGGCTGTAGCCATTGCAGATGATCGGCGTTGATACGGCGCGCGCGATGAGATTGTATGGCATCAGCACGTAGTCGCCACTGATACGATTGTAAAAAATGTAGAGGAAGTCCTCGCCATTCGACGACGCGATGCGCCGATCGAAGTACATGTCCGACAGGCTGCTTTCGAACAACTTGAATTCGCCGCTCTGCAGGTAGTAGCCATTCGAGAAAATGATGCCGTGATCATCGGGCAGCAGGACACACGAGTGTCGGATGGAATCGATGCGGCGGACTTCGCGGGTCTTCTCGTTGTAGACCAGTAGCCGCACATCTTTTTCCTGATACGGCTTGATGTTGAGAATGATGAGACTACCGACGAAGGCGTAGAAGATCTCAGCGTCGTCCAGCGTCTGGTCAACGTGATCGACCGACTCGGAGTAGATCCCCTCACCCGACGCGGTGTTGTCCTCAATCTTTACCGTCAGATCGCCGCCGACCGTTTCCACGAAAATCCGGTCTTCGATGGAAATGTGCGGATAGTCCCCGGCGCGCTGCATGTCACGATGCGCGCGCTTCCATTCGAACTCCCGCTGCGGTGGGAATTTGTATTCGTGGTCGAATCGATTGCCCAGGTATTCCAGCTTGCCGTTACCGGCGACCAGGAACTTGAAGGTTTTGCGGTCATCGATCGACTTGCCGACCTTGAATGCCATGTAAAGGTTCGGGCCGATGACCATGAACTTTACGAACACGGTCTCGCGGTAGAACTTGTAGAGATACTTGAAGTCCTCT
>JAQCER010000767.1 GCA_027618625.1 Verrucomicrobiota bacterium | reverse complement strand
CAAATACTGGGTGGGCCAGCAGGTTCGCGATTCTGAATAGAATGAACATCAGGATCGCCACGTTGCCCCAATGGTAAAAACGCCGCCAGGGACTCAGGGATGGCAGGTGATCTGTCATCGCCTGGCCAGCCCAGATCAGTGAGAAAACGAGCGGAGTGAAGAGGGCGAGCATGAATCGCTCGCCGCCTCCAATCGCCTCGTACCATCCATAAGCGAACGAGTATCCTCCGACGAGCATCAAGACAAACACCGTCGCAAAAAACCGATCCCCACGAGTTGCGCGGATAATGGCTCGTTGGGTGGGAGCATCGAATCGCTCGCCCTTCCGGCGGGCAATGAGAGCGGTTCCACACACCAGCCCCGTGAGCCCCAGGAGTAACCACCCCCGACTGGGAAGCAAGTGCTTCCACGGCTTTTTCGCTTCCCAGCCAGATTGTTTGACAGAACGTGGGAAATATCCCCGTTCCATCGCCTTCAGCCAGCCATTTTCTGCTCTCTCGGCGATCTGGCGCCATGTGTGGGACTTCCAGTAATTGATTGCCGAGGGCTTTTCCTCAGGCGTCAAGTCCTCCAGTTCATATCGGCCTGGATGGGCTGCCATCCAGGCATAGCACTCATCGAACGTATCCATCCACATCCAGTAGCCGGGATAGGAGTGGAATCGGTCGCCAAATTCCCTCCGGCTGTAATCGAGCCGTGGCCAGATCAGCGCCACGAAGACGCCAGCCATCAATACCAATCCGCCAAGACTACGGCCCCACAGCAGTGGATTCGACTCGGTCCGGCCAATGCCAAAGAGCCCACACGCCATCCTCAGGCCGGTGATGGCAAAGAATGCCAACAGGAGTGGCTGCACTGAGGTTTTGGTGAGGAAAGCGAGCCCCGCAAACAGCCCGGCCGCGATGTAGGGAAGAATACGATTCCCTAACAATGCCATCAAACAGCAGATCCAGGTTCCGGCAAAAAATGCGTAGTAAAGCGGCTCGGGCTGAAAATATACTGCCCGCGGCAGGAGCGCACCCAATCCACTCAGCAGCATCAAATTGATCACGGGAAGCGTGGCCCCGGGAAATGCCCAGGCTGCCCCGAGCGTCAAAACGCAGAGGAATCCAAACGAAAACCACACATTGAACCATTTGCCGCGCTCGAACAACGCCTTGTCCTGATCCGTCACCGTTCCTGGTTCAGACGGTTTGTGCCCTGGCTCGGCGAGACTGCCCGCGACACGCGACCACAAGGGTGCCACGACTCCGTCTGTATCGTGCGGCCACCAGTAGGCAATCCCCTTCAACTGCCCCTGGGAGATGTCCACGCCTTCGTATTGCTTGCTCAACAGGGCACGCTTGATGTTGTGCGCCTGGTCGGAGGCAGAGACATTCTGATTGGTAGTAGCGATCAACACGCCTGCCAGAAAAAAGTATAACCACCCGAACAGGGCCAGGCTGACGACCACGGCCAGCAAATGGAATGCGCCCGCACGCCTTGGCTCCACAGATACCCACACATCGTCCAGTGGAGATTTTTTCGGCATCTTCAGTCGTTGGTCAGTTGGTCACTCAGCGATTTCTGCTCGCCGCACCTCTGGATCAGCTTTCTCCCGGGCCTTGAATTTGATCTCCACGCGACGATTCAGCGCCTGCTCTTCGATCGTGCCCTGTGGATTGACAATCGGCCGCGACTCGCCGTATCCAATTGCCTGAATCTGATCTCCTTCGATCTTCAACGACTCGCGTAGCCATGCCTTTACCGCCAGGGCGCGCCGCATGCTGAGCTCCTGATTATAGGTGTCGGGCCCCGTCGTATCCGTGTGCCCCTCAATTACAACGGTAGAGGTCGCGTTGCGCTGGATGAGGATTCCGAGCTTCATCAAACTGAGGCGGGCGCTTTCCTGCAGTTCCGTCTGATCGTAACCAAAGAGCAGGTCGGTCGGCATCAGGATTGGTTTGCTGGCGTCGAGAATCGGCCCCTTGTAGTTCAACAGATCATCGAGGTTCGCGTAACCATCCACCGTTTCTGCCGCATCGCCGGAAGCCGATGCCGACTCCAACTCCTTCATCAGGGCTTCGTCAAGTCCCGCGACTTCCTTTTCATTGCCAAGTTCAATCACTGCCTGCTCTGCAGACATCGCAGGCATCTGCTCGAGAGCAGCGCTGGATACAGCCGCCAGCTCTTTGGCGAGATCGCCCGCAAGTGGACTCGGTATCTCGATGTCTGGTGCCAGTCCCGGGGAAAGATCTGGCCCACCCGCAACTGCGGGAGTAGCGCTCAGCATGAGGTTCGATGGCAGATCGACGGTCGGAGTCAGCTCCATCTCCCGGTCTGCTACGGCCTCCGCTATCTCAAGAATGTCAGCCTCGGTGGTGACGTCCTCGTTGAATTCGGGCTGCGCCGTTGATTGATCAAAATCGGGAGCCAGCAGCGCCTTGTCGATCACCAGGCTGTCCACTTTGAACGGCAACTCGGGAGGATACGCGTCATCAACCTTTCCCACCCACGTGAACGTGTATCCCTTCAACAACGAGATCAGCAAAAAGTGAAAGAGGACGGAGACACCGACTGCCAAGGCGATCCATCCTCGCAGATCCCATGTCTGCACGGTCAGCTCTTTCGGACGCCGCTTATTCACATCAGATCAAGTCGTTGGGCAGCGATCATAGTTATTCGTGCCGAGGAATCGGTTGGGCTTCGGCTTCGATAACCTCCTCACGCTGGCGGTGCCGGGCAGACTTGGTCGAAGAACCTTTGAAGAGCTTATTAATATCAAGCCCGAAATACGCAAGGACACCGACGAGGATCGCTGTGACAGCAGCTTCATCGAGATTGCCGAACACCGGAAGATTATCCGGGATAAATTCCAAGAATCCGGCGGTAGGGTTTAAGAGGTACACTACCGAGAAAATTCCCAAGGCACCGGCGACGATGTCTTTCTTTTCAAATTTTTTCATGAGCTATGGTTGATTGAAGGGTTGGAGGACACCTGTC
>JAQCER010000766.1 GCA_027618625.1 Verrucomicrobiota bacterium | reverse complement strand
GTGCTGGCGGACCCGAGAAATTTCATCGCCCAGACCCCGATCTCTCTATCCCGCGCACCTACTTGGTGTGACGGCAGAATGGAAGGACGTCACATCGATTTGAGACCCTACGTCCTCTACGGGAAAGAAACCTACATTACACCGGGAGGACTCACCAGAGTCGCGTTGAAAAAGGGCTCCCTCGTGGTCAACTCGTCTCAGGGAGGCGGCAGCAAGGACACTTGGGTATTGTTCGACGACGCATGACCATGACAATCAACCATTGCCCTGATACATCAATGACCCTGAGAGTGAGGGAGGTAAACTAATGCTGTGTCGTGTAGCGGATTCGCTGTTCTGGATGAGCCGGTACATCGAACGTGCGGAGAACACCGCTCGGCTGGTCGATGTGAACCTTCAACTACTGCTGGAGCTCGACTATGACGAGGAGGAGACCGCAGCCCATTGGAACAGCATTCTGGAAAGTTTCGACGATCGGGCGTTGTACGATCAGCAGTCGGACGAGATCACGACCCACTCGGTCACCGAGTTTTTTACGTTCAGCAGGGACAATCCCAGCTCGGTAATCTCCTGTGTGCTCGCAGCGCGGGAGAATGCCCGCATGATTCGCGATCAAATCAGCAGCGAAATGTGGGAGGTGATCAACCGACTCTACCTGTTTCTAAAGAAAGAGGACGCCGCGCACGTCCTGCGCAGCGGAACATCGGAATTCTTTCAGGAGATCAAGGAATCCTCTCACCTGTTCCGTGGCGTTACCGATGGAACGTTCCCTCGTAAAATCGGCTACGAATTCATCAAGGCTGGTTGTTATCTCGAAAGAGCGGACAAGACCGCCCGGATCGTGAATTCAGCGCAGTACCTGGAAGCCGACACCAGGACACCACGAGGCGGTGCCCTGGAAGTCATCCAATGGGTCGCCATCTTGCGTTCTTGCTCGGCGCTCGAGGCCTACCGGCACATCTATGTCGGTGACGTTCATCGCAAGCACGTGATCGATTTTCTGATCCATTCCCGGAATTTGCCCCGCTCGCTTCTCTTTTGCCTGAGTGAACTTCAGTTGGCCATTCACGCGGTGTCCAATTGCCCGGTCACTCTTTACTCGAACGAAGCTGAACGATTGTGCGGCAAGTTGATCTCAGACATCCTCTACTCTTCTGTCGAAGAAATCATGGAGGGCGGGCTGCACCCTTATCTGGATAAAGTCGTTTCTGAAGTCTCCAAGATCACTCTGGAACTCGGCAACAAATTCATGTTCTTCCCCGTGGTAGATCCCGCGAAAGAAGCGCTTGAAGAGAAGGACGAAGCCACTGCCCCTAAACAGAAACAGACTCAATTGCAAAGTTAGACAGGGACTGCCTGTTCGCCAAAACAAACGAGTGGTTCGTTCTGCTGTCAAAATCGGTCGGCGCGGTTACCTTGCTGGTGATGAACCGAGTCCCCGCTCTGCCATTTCAACGCATAAAACCCGCATACGGAGCGGTTTTGGGGCTTATTTCCGCCTGTCTGGCGACCTTTGCTCCGACCTTTTTGGCGGCAGAGACCGTGAGCTTCAATCGCGATATCAGACCGATTCTGGCCGAAAATTGCTTTTATTGCCACGGTCAGGACGGCAACAAGCGGAAGGCAGACCTGCGCCTTGACGTGGGCGAAGCGGTCACGCAATCGGGCATCATCGTCCCCGGAGAGGCCTCGAAAAGCGCGCTGAGCGAACATGTCTACTCCAAGGATCCAGACAAACTGATGCCGCCATCGGATTCCAATCGGCGGCTGTCGGAAGAGCAGAAGGAGCTGCTGACGCGCTGGATTGATGAGGGTGCAAAGTATGAATCGCACTGGGCATTCGTGCCCCCCACTCAGCCGGCTGCCCCTGCGGTGAACGCTGTTGCCTGGGTAAAAAATCCGATCGACCGATTCGTAATGGCGAAGCTGGAAGAAGTCGGCGTTTCTCCATCGCCCGAAGCAGACCGCGCGAAGTTGATCAAGCGTCTGTCGATCGACCTCACTGGGTTGCCACCCACACCTGAGGACGTGCAGGCATTCATCAGCGATCGCGACGAGATGGCTTACGAACACCTGGTCGATCGACTTCTGGACAGCCGCCACTACGGCGAGCGGATGGCGCTGCCCTGGCTCGATGCGGCGCGCTATGCAGACAGCAACGGCTTCCAGCAGGATGGCGACACCTGGCAATGGATGTGGCGCGACTGGGTGGTGCGCGCGTTGAATGACGACTTACCGTTCGATCAGTTTACCATCTGGCAGCTGGCTGGCGACCTCTTGCCCGATGCGACGATCGATCAGCAGATTGCCAGCGGCTTCAATCGCAATCACCTGCTCAATGGCGAAGGCGGAGCGATCGCGGAAGAGCAGCGGTTCGTGAATCTTTTCGACCGCATCGACACGACAGCTACCACTTGGTTGGGACTGACCATGGCCTGCGCGCAGTGCCATGATCACAAATATGATCCGATCACCCAGCGTGACTACTACAGCATGATGGATGCGTTCAATCATGTGCCGGAGTCCGGCGCACCGCAGCGGCAGTCATCGAGAATACGTGTGGCGGCACCATTCATCGAACTACCGACTGAGGAGAACAAAGCACGGATCGCCGAGTTTGAAGCGGAGATTGATCAGGTAAACATCGAAGTGAAACCTGCGGCCGATGCGGCATTCAAAGGTTGGCGCGCCGGAATCTTCGCCGATGGAAGTGCGAGCGATACCAGGGAACTGCCGGAAGCAGTGACGGCAATTCTCAACAAGCCGGAAGCTGAACGCAGTGAGGACGAGAAGACGTCATTGGAGACGAGCCTGAGAAAACATTTCGACGAAAAAGTGCGCAACGAACTTGGCAACGAGATCTCGGGCTCCGATCGGATCGCGAAGCTGCAAAACCAACTCAATGACTACAAAGGCGACCAGATTCCCCGCCCGATGGTCATGAGCGACGCGCGGCAGCGTGATACCTATGTTTTGAGTCGGGGCGAATACCTCA
>JAQCER010000765.1 GCA_027618625.1 Verrucomicrobiota bacterium | reverse complement strand
AATTTGTAATTTCTGTAATGCAGCTGTCTATTTTCCATGTTTTCTTGCTGTTTTAATGCGTAAGCCCTGAAGGGAAATAATTTTGATTTGCCGAGAATTCGCTTCGCAAGGGGTATTGCTGGAGCAGCAACGGTTAGCAACTATGAAAATTCGCGTATTCCAAGAATTCGGAGCAGCGATCCCGAAGTTCTGGATATCAAGTTTCCAAATCTCGGTTGATTTTTGTCCTGGCTCTCATTAGTGCTAAGGTGTCCGACCCCCAGAGCGTTCCGAAGCAGAACGCTCGACCCCAACATCAAATTTATGAAAATCGCGCTCACATTCCTCACTCTTTCTGTTGTGCTGCTTCTTGGTTCCCTGATGTGGGGGATGAAGACCTATACGGATCTTGCGCACGCGCTCAGCGATGTGGCTGATCTTAAACAGGAACTGGATCGCTACCGCTCAGGCCCACAGGCATTTCCAGCGCAGCCCGTTACCCAAGTTGCAGGGCCAGTTTCTCAGCCCGTGGCCCCAACACTGGACGAGGCGGAAATCGAGGCTCGCCTCGAGGAAATGATTGCGAGCCGCATGGGTGAACCCACTCCAGAGCCTGAAGTCTCACGGGAAAGTGAACTCGCCGCCATGGAGGCAAAACTCGCCGAGATGGAGAAGGAAAGCAGCGCCATTGATCGTGAGCGAACTTCCCTGCTCAGTGAACCCGAGACCCCCGAAAAGGTTACTGGTCCGCTTCTTACCGATGCTCAGAACACGATCGCCACGGCTCCCGTCCTGGCGACCATCACCGAAGCGAACACCCAATACTCGTTCGTCGTGATGGACGGTGGAGAGAATAAAAACATTTCCGTCGGTGACACCTTCTCGATCCGTCGCGAACACATGATCATCGGCGAAGCCGTCATCGACACCGTTGAACCCGCAGCGGCTGTAGCCAATGTGAAAGCGAGTTCGGTCCCAGCGGGTGTGGTGATCCAAAAGGGAGACCAGGTTGTAGAGTTTGTGGAATCGAGCGGGAACTGATTTTCTCAGCGTTGTTTTCCTCACCTGCCTGCCACCTCCTGACAAGCATGAAGATCAGCATCGTATTCCTCGTTCTCGCTCTCGGATTCATCGGTTCAGCACTTTATCTCGCGACCGACACGCGGGCAAATATCGCCCCCGCCCCACCGAAAGACACTCACCGCGCAAAGCAGGGTGGAGCAGGCGACTTCCGGGGGGCGGAGAAGGTTGACAACACGTCCGCCGGGGATGCGACGTCCGATGATGACATCGCCCAGCAGTTGAAAAATCTTGAGCATGAATTGCAAGGGGATACGACGCGTGCTGAACAGTTCTCCATCGAAAATGCGATGACCAATCAGGAATTCGCATTGACTCCGCTGCAAAAACAAGTCCGTGACTCTCCCGCCATCGCCCGCATCAAAAGCGTTCAGGTTGCGCAAGGATTTGTCGTCCTCGACGCCGGACTCGATCAGAATCTGCGCGAAGGGATAAATCTTGCAGTGAGAAGAGACGACTACCATATCATCGCTAAGCTGATCGTCGGCAGCGCAGTCGAGCCTTCGGAGTCGATCGCAAACATCGCTCCTAATACTATTCCCACCGGAGTCGAACTCCGACCGGGCGATGCAATCATTCCATGGGCTAACATCGTAGCCCTTAAGAAGTAGGTGGGGCGACGCAGGAGCTGCCGTGGGATCGCGGGAAACCTATGGCCGATCTCCACCCCTGCCTGCCGCCTACAGAGGGTTTGGCGATGCGTTGCTTCCGGCAAAGCGAAGGCTACCTCACTTCGCAACGTCCATCTTCAGTGCGTTTGCCAGGAAGGCATAGATGTCCGCGTATTCATCGATTGTCTTGGACGTCGGGCGCCCGGCGCCGTGTCCCGCTTTGCGATCGATGCGTAGAACGATCGGAGCTTCGCCGCCTTGCGCCTGCTGGAGCGCTGCGCCGTATTTGAAGCTGTGCGCTGGAAACACGCGATCATCGTGGTCGCCCGTCAACACCAGCGTTGCCGGATAAGTCACTCCCTCTTTCACATTATGATAAGGTGAGTAACCGAGCAGATACTTAAATTCCTCGGCATTCTCATCAGGGAAGCTATATTCCTCCTGCCATGCCCAGCCGATGGTGAACTTGTGGAACCGCAGCATGTCGTGCACGCCCACACCGGGAACAGCAGCGGCGAACAGATCCGGACGTTGGTTCACGCAAGCGCCGACCAGCAGCCCGCCATTGCTTCTGCCGCTGATGGCCAGTCGCGCGGGATTGGTAATTTTCTCACGCATCAGGTATTCCGCAGCGCCGATAAAATCGTCAAAGACGTTCTGCTTCTTCATTCGCTTGCCGGCACTGTGCCACGCTTCACCGTATTCGCCGCCACCACGGAGAATTGCCATCACATACACACCGCCAGCTTCCAGCCACCCCATGATCGCCGGCGAAAAGGCGGGCCCCAACGAAATGTCAAATCCACCGTAGCCGTAGAGTAACGTCGGTTGCGTGCCATCGCGCACCGTCCCTTTCCGGTGCACGATGAACACCGGCACCCGCGTGCCATCTTTGCTCTGGAAGAATTCCTGGGTGGTGGTGTATTTTTCAGGATCGTAAGCCAGCTTGGTCTGGTAAAAGACTTCCGCCTTCCCACTGCTGATGTTGTAGCGATAGAGCGTTCCTGGTGTCGTGAAGCCACTCACCTGATAGAAGGTCTCGGTCGCGTCTTGCCGACCGCCGAAGCCCCCGACGCTGCCAGAAACTTCCAGCGGCAGCATTCCCGCAGCCGTGCCGTCTTTCGCAAAGAACCGCACTTCGTCCTTCGCATCCACCAGATAGGTCGCTACGAATTTTCCGCCAATGTAGCTCGCACCAGTGAGCGTCTCCTTTGCCTCAGGAATGATCGTCTTCCAGTTCTCCACGGCGGGGGTTGTCCGCAGGGTTTACGCAAGTAGCGAGACAAGTCGTTGATTCTTGATTAGGGTGATGGCGTGGTCACGATCGG
>JAQCER010000764.1 GCA_027618625.1 Verrucomicrobiota bacterium | reverse complement strand
CAATACGATCCACTCCTCATGCGTAAGCCCTGTAATAGACCCTGATTTCTTAGGTTGGGCGTTGATTTATTCTCGGTTCCGATCGTTGATTGCTCTCACTTTTACCCGATTGTCGGCGGACAATGCGGATTTCGCCAGGGTGCTTTCCCGTTTCAGTGAGGCGTCGGGTGAGGACAACAGGTGAATGAGGGATTCGAGTTCCTTGGACTAAAGTCCAGACTACTTTCTTTCTTTCGGGAGGCCTTTCAAAGTAGCTCGGGCTTTAGCCCGATTGGGCGTCCGAACGTTTCTGGTCGCTGCCGGACCGATGGAAACTGCATGCGTCGAGTAGTCGGCGGGCGCTTTTTGATGGCTACTACGTCAGGATCTTCTGTTGCTCGTTTTCGTAGGGCCGAAAGCTGAACAATTTGCCTGCAAATCATTGCGGGTTGATGTAGGCCATCGGCGGACAGCGCCCTCCCACAATCCACATGAAGATACCCGTCCATATTGCGTTCCTTAGCTCCCGCGGCATCCTTAGCGCGGGAGTTGCCGTCTTCCTGGCTGGAAGCGGTGCCTCCTCCCTGGCTGAGGATCTCGTCATCAACGAATTCGATGACAAGGAATCGATTCTTGGTATCGCGGAATGGTGGGGTGGGGCTTCGCAAGAGATTACTTGGAGCAGTGACGACTCTGGAGAAGACGCGGATTCGGGTTCGCTGAAGCTTTTGATCGGATTCAACAATACGCTCGACGACAATCAATACGCGATCGGCATGTCCCTCGCGGGTAAGACGGATCGAAACAATGAAGTCATGGCCAGCGCCGCGAAGTATGCGAAGCTCGCCTTCGACATTCGGTGGGATCAGGAATCGACGGCAAAGGTGGACGCCTACAATAACAGCGGTGGTGATCCTGGGTTTCACCTTGGACTGTCGACGGCCGATGGCGGAAAGACGTGGCTTGAAGGGCCGAAGTTGACCGATGAGGGGTGGCAGCGTGTGGAGATCGAGATTCCCATCGGCACTCCCGACTTTCCTGGAATCATCTTCAAGAAGTGGACGCCGGGCGGTGGTGATGCCACTGGCGTCACAGGCCTGGCTTCGATCTCGATCGACAACGTGAAGTTGATCGAGTCCAATGGTGAAACGGAACGGCCGCCAGCGGAGCTGACTCCAGCGCGTCTCGCGACGATGAATGTTGAGACGCTCTATGCTTCTCTCTGCGCGCAGTGTCATGGCGAGAGGCTTGAGGGGGGATTGGCGCCTTCTTTTCTTGATGGCGAATGGAAGCACGGTTCCGCCGACGCCGACATTGACCGGACCATTACCAAGGGGAATCTGGAATTTGGCATGACACCGTGGGAGCACGTCCTCACAGCGAACCAGATTCACGCGATGGTCGTGTTTCTCAGAGAAAAGGAACTCGAAGCCCTGAACAAAGAAATCGTCTACCCCAAGCCTGAGCCCGGAAAGATCACCAGAACCGATCGTGCAAGTTACAGGATCGAGACGGTCGTAGATGAAGGTCTCGAAAAACCATGGGCCATCGCCTTTCTGCCTGACGGCCGAAAGCTGGTCACCGAACACGCTGGCAATCTGCGGCTCATCGATGCAGACGGAAAGCTCAACCCGGAACCCATCAAGGGAACGCCCCAGGTGATCCAGCACGGACAAGGTGGCCTGATGGAGGTGGCTGTCCATCCTGACTATGCGGAGAACGGCTGGATTTATCTCGGGTTTGCCGACGGTTGGTGGGAAAAGGCAGAAGGGAAAAAGGACAAGGCTCACACCATCAACGCCGTCGTCCGCGGTCGCATCAAAGACCACCAATGGTGCGATCAGGAGTGGATCTGGAAAGCTGACAAGCAGTTCTACGGTGACGAAGCTTACCACTTTGGAACGCGTATCGTCTTTGATCAGGGATACATCTACTTCATCGTCGGCGAGCGGGGCGGCATGATGCAGGTGCAGGAGCTTACCAATCCGAAGGGGAAAATCTTCCGGCTCCATGACGACGGGCGCATCCCTGACGACAACCCATTTGTCAATACGCCCGGTGCGATGGCTGGCATCTGGTCGTACGGCCATCGCAATGTTCAGGGGCTTGCGATCGACCCGCGCGATGGCGCCATTTACAGCACTGAACACGGCCCGCGCGGTGGCGATGAATTGAATCATATTCTCAAGGGGCACAACTACGGCTGGCCAGTCATCACTCACGGCATGAACTATGACGGCACTCCAATGACTCCCGATTCAAAAACCCATGAGGAGGGAATGGATCAACCGGTCACCTATTGGACTCCCAGCATTGCCACCAGTGGTCTGGACTTTTACCGCGGCGACAAGTTTCCAGGATGGAAGAGCGACCTCTTCGTCGGTGCCCTTAAACAAAAGGAAGTGCGCCGACTCCGAATCATTGATGGCAAAGTCACGGAACAGGAGATCGTGCTGAAGGATCTCGGTCGCGTCCGGGACGTTGCCTGCGGCCCCGATGGTTACCTCTACGTGGTGCTCGACGGGCCATTCCACATCATGCGTCTCGTCCCGGCTGAGTGATTTACTTAGGCTTCAGGTCGGGCTCAGCGGCTCAGGGAGGCAGCTCAGCAATGTGAGACCGTCCGTCTCGGCGGTCTGCTTTGGTATCCCCTTTACCGTCCACCAGCGCTGCCGATGCCGCGCGGCTCCGCCATTCCTTCAAATCCACCGTTTGGATCCTGGGAGATTGCCTGTGTCACGCCGATGTCGCCAGTGGATCGCAGCACGTGGCCTCGGCGTTTGAGTTCCGCCTGGATTTCTGGCGCCAGAGAGTTTTCGATTTGCAGAGCATCGGGCCGCCACTGGTGATGAAATCGAGGGCTGCTCAGGCACTGCTCGAGTGGGAGGTTGAGGTCGATTCGATTGATGATTCCCAGCACGGCCTGCGAGATGATGGTCGGGCCGCCAGCAGCGCCGATGCTGATAATCGGTTTCCCTTCGGCATTCATGACAATCGTCGGACTCATGCTCGAAAGCGGTCGCTTTCCTGG
>JAQCER010000763.1 GCA_027618625.1 Verrucomicrobiota bacterium | reverse complement strand
AGCCCATTCTCTCCATGGCAGCCCGATTGGGCTACGGTTCAAAACTGAACCTGCCAATCGAAGGCGAGTCTCCCGGGTTGCTACCTTCGCACGAACACATGAAAGAAAAATTCGGCAACCGCCTAATCGGCGGTCACTTGGCCAACCTTTCGATTGGGCAAGGACAAATCTACGCCACTCCGGTGCAAATCGCCCGCGGCATGTGCGCAATCGCCAATGGCCAATACCTGCCCAAGGCGCGACTCATCAAACATATTCAGGACCTCGACGGTAACATCATTGAGGCATTCCCTGTTGAAAAGGAAGGCTCCCTCGGTGTGAACCCCGGAAACCTCAAAGCCGTCCATGCAGGCATGCGCGGCGTTGTCGCCGATGGCGACGGAACCGGCAAGTCTGCTGGTATCGGCTATCCTCAACTGGTCGGCAAGACCGGGACGGGACAGTGGAGCGAAACCAGAAACGTTGCGCTCTTTGCTGGATTCGTGCCCGAGGTGAATCCGGAATACGCATTCGTCGCCATCTATGAAGGCAGTCTAGGTGAAGGAGTTTCGGGAGGAAAAAGCGCGGCTCCGATCGTGCGCTCGGTATTCCGGCAGATTTACAATATCAAGAAAAGTCGCGGTGACAAGATCGGGGCCGTGCGGCAATTGAACGCGGAAACTGAAAAGGCTCCAAAGGCAGAGGAGGTCGCCGATGGTCAGGATGCCGATGGTCAGGATGCCGATAGTCAGGATGCCGATAGTAACGACAGCGGAGAATCCAAAACGAAATCAAAGCCGAAGCCCAAGTCGAGTTCAAAACCAGCTGAAACTCAGAAGGTGCGTCCCGCGACACCCGCTCCGGCCCCGGCCAAGCCGAAGGAAGGGTTTCTAAAGCGACTACTGAAGAAGCGGGAGTAGTTGTTGTTGTTTGATTTGGTTATGGAATAGTCGCCTAAAACGACATCCCTATCCCAAAGTGGAACGCGCCCTCTGGCTCGTCTTCCTGTCTGTTTAGATTCCAACCGTAGTCCAGGCGAATAGGACCAATCGGCAAGTCGTAGCGCAGCCCCACGCCGGCAGCGTGGTGCATGTCATCGAGGCTGATGTCTTCGTGGGCAGATAGCAGATTGCCTGAGTCGGCAAAGCCTGCAAACCGCAGACCCTTCCAGACGGGCACCGATGCTTCAGCGTTGAAGATGGTGTAAACTTCGCCGCCAATCGGATTTCCCCGCCGGTCTTGCGGGCCAAGTTCGCGTTCGGGAAAACTTCTGACCGTCGAACTGCCGCCGCTGAAATGACGGAGATCGATCGGTAGCTGCTCGGTGTCTCCAAGCGGCACCATGAGCCCGGCTCGCGCACCCGCCTGCAGTCGCACAGGTCCTACGGCATCGTAATAGGTGAAGCGGCTGCTGCTGCGAAAAAAGTCGACTTCACTGCCAATCACACTGGACGCAACATCGGCGGAGGCGTTGAAAATAAAACCGGAGGTCGGCAAGGTTCCGTTGTCCCGCCGATCATACGAAAAGGAGATACCGCCCGAGTGAGTCAAGTAAGATGTCGCACCGAGCTCTTCAACCACCACCTGGTGCTCAAGGATGTCCGTGAAAGTCGCCCGGCCGAAGAATGACAATTTCGCATACTCGTTAAAGTCATAGGACAGCTCGACCTGTCCTCCCAATTCGAACTTCGTGTAGCCATCGTTGTCCCGACGATGCGCATAAAGCCCGCCTGAAAGAGTCGTCTTTTCGCCGAGCACCCATGGTTCGAAAACGTTTACATCACCCGTCATTCCACGGCTGGTGAACTCGATCCGCGTGTCCAGGCGCCGCACCGCACCAAACAGATTGTAATGCTGGAACGTGCCCCCGATGATGTAGCCTTCCCACGATCCAACACCAGCGTAGGTGCCGATCTCTCTGGCAGGCGTTTCCTCAACCAGAATCGCCAGTTTGAGAATATCAGATTCAGCGACCGGCGTCTCCTGCAGCTCGACCTTTGAGAAGGCACCCGAGCGCAGCATGCGTCGCACAATGCGGTCGGCACGCCCCTCGTCATAAGGCTGCCCTTGCAGCGGTTCAAATCGCCGGAGGAAGAAATTCTCCGCCACTTTTTGATTTCCGGTTACCGTTACATCTCCCAACACCCTGCGCGCACCTGCGGTGACCTGAAGTCGCAGTGCCACCGGTATCTCGCCCTCGGCATTCTTGTTCCCGAGGTCAGGCTCAAGATGCACAATCTCTGCCCCCGTGTAGCCAGCATTGTTGAATAGTTCGACGACTCTCCCCTGCAGCATGCTGGCCGATCCCGGAGTGTAAGGAGCCTTCACAAACTCATCGATCAGCGATTTCAGCGGCAGCTCCAACCCTTCTGTATCACAATCGACTGTAGCCGATTCTATTCGATATAGCGGGCCCTCCTCGACGGAAACCCGCACGTCCACGAGTCCCAATTCCTCGTGGTTCTCTGTCTCCGAAACCAGCGCTACATCGTAGTAGCCAAGGTTCGCGTACACGTTTCGAATCTGCGCAATCCCCTGGTCGATATGCTGTTGGACAAAGGGCAACTTTGCACTCTTCAGAACTCCCTTCATCTGAGCACGTGTCGAGTCCGTCAACAGCGCCTCAAGAACATCTGCTGCAATCGCTGCGTTGCCATCGATCTGAATCTCACCCAGCGAGCGCAACTTTGATTCCTGCACCACCAGAATCACCGAATCACCATCGATCTCCCAGTCAACTTCAGCCTCTTCGAAGCCCATTCGCCGCATACCGATCCCCAGGAGATACGCTGCATCGTCCGCACGCGCCGGAGAAATCCCCCGCTCCGCGATGTAGGCCATTTGATGGGAAATGATCTCCCGAGCCTGATCAATCGTCAACTGTTCCAAGCCCCGAAACGACACCCGCTCGCTTCCCTGATCCTGCGCAAAGCACGGCAACGGACACACCAACACAAAAAGCACGGCAGCAGGCAAAAGTCCTCTTTGTAGGAGATTGATCATCGAAATCGAATTGCCCACTTCAAGACTCCA
>JAQCER010000762.1 GCA_027618625.1 Verrucomicrobiota bacterium | reverse complement strand
CAATGAAACTCCCAATCCTGCGAATTTTCCTTCCTCCTGCGGCAGCGATGATTGCGATGGTTTCCATGAACAGCTGCTGTTGTCCGTGTAATACCAGCGCCGCGCTCATGGAAGATTTTTTGGTCAGTCCTGAGAGGCAGATCGAGTGGCTGCAGCAGCGACGGACGATGGAGGGAAATTACGTTCCTGACGAGAACATGGATTACGATCCGGCATACGGCGCTTCAAAATAACACGAGGTAATGCGCCCCCAGCGGAATGTTCTCGGCGGTCGGCTTGTACCGTGCAGCATGAATCCCCTGACCGGGTTCTATCGCGATGGACACTGCAGCGTCGGCCCGGACGACCGCGGCTGCCACGCAGTGTGCTGCCATCTTACCGAGGGATTCCTGGCGTTCAGCAAAGGATCTGGCAATGACCTGAGCACGCCCCGCCCCGAGTATGGCTTCTTTGGGTTAAAGCCCGGCGACCGCTGGTGCGTTTGTGCCGGTCGCTGGAAGGAAGCGCTCGACGCTGGGGCGGCCTGTCCCATCATTCTGGAAGCCACCTGCGAGGCCGCTCTCACTTACGTCTCGATCAGCATCCTTGAGGAATACGCTTACAATGAGCCCGGGGAGATTGGCGATCTGGGATTGGATTCCCTTGATGACGAATAGTGAGCGCCGACCGAGCCCACGCTCTTCCCGCTCTGACATTGGCACTAAAAACGGGCTGTGTGGCGAGGCAACGATTGTGAACATTCACCATCCTTGTGATGGCTGGCCTTCTGGCCGGTGTTGCCTTTTCGCTGAATGCAGTCATCGGTTGGTAGCGCGAGTGAGATTCTCTTGGATTCCCGCCGCTGGCGGGATTAGCATAGAAACCTCGATTGCCATTTGTCACTGAGAACGCACCGCTGAATTATGGCCGCCTTACCTCCTGCCCTTCCACTTGAGCCCGGACTCGCATCGAGCCCGGGCCAACTGAGCGAGAGCGATGCCTCGCACCTACAGTTGCTAGCGATTTTCCACTACATACTGGGCGGCCTCACCTTCTTCTTTGGTCTTCTCCCCCTGCTTTACGTCGCGTTCGGATTCGTGATGCTGGCAAACCCCGGAATCTTCGACGAATACAACGGCGCGCCCGGCGAACATTCCCATCAAACGCACGAGCAAATGCAGGAGGATGTTCTATTCGGCAAGGACGTGCCGCCGGAGCCCATCGCAGTAGAAGCCATGCCAGAGCAGGAATTGGAGTTGGATCACAATTGGGATACCCCCAGTCAAAGAGTTCCACCGGAGTTAAAGGTCTTCGGCGGTTTCATGGTAGCCTTTGGTTTGTTAGGCACCCTATTCCTGTTCGCGCTGGCCACGCTCATGGTGGTCACCGGTCGCTCGCTGCAAAAGCGCAAGCGCCGTGTGCTCTGCCTGGTGACTGCCGGATTGTCGCTGATTTCGGTCCCCTTTGGCACCGCACTCGGCGTCTTCACGATCATCGTCCTCCAGCGCCCAGCCATCGTTGCTGCGTTCCAGCGGAAGTGAATCGCTCATTTTGCCAAGAAATCGCAAAGCGGCATCTGGCTTGTTGTCCGTGTGTCCTTGGCGATGAATTGCTTCGTGCATGCGCGAGATGGATTTGCAGAGCAAGCTGAGCGCGAGCGCACATTTGCTGCAATACGAATCGTTGATATTCAATAAACCGCCATCGCCATCCTTTCACTATTGTAACCATATTGACTATATCCAATTGTGGTTTTTTGCTACGAATTTTTTTCGCTGCAGGATTGACGGGATTCGTTTCTTCTCCTTAACGTCGGCTTCATGCGTTCTCTCCTTCAGGCGCAGTGCAGCGTGGGAAACAGGTATCTCACCGCTGCGCTTCTCACGCTTCTCACTTTTGCTGTCATCGGTCCTGCCGACTTGCGTGCTGGTGTCGATAACGCCAAGGCAAAATTGGAGCTTGTGCACGAGCTTTCTCATGGCCCGGCTGGAATGACGATCACTCCGAGTGGCGATATCATTTTGAGTCTTCACCAATACTACCGGCCCGCGCACCGGGTGGTGAAGATCAGCGCCGGGACGACGACCGCAGTCCCCTTTCCCAACGATCCGATCAGCCGCGGTCTGGAGGGCGAGGGTACCCGACTCGATGCAGTTCAAGGCCTCCAGTGCGACAAGAAAGGCATCGTCTGGATGCTGGACAACGGCAGGCGAGGCGAGGTAGCTCCCAAAATCGTCGCGTGGAACGACAAGAAAAACACTCTCTTCAAGCGCATCCAACTCAGTGATGAATGCTTGCGGGTGGATTCATTCGTGAACGATTTGGTAGTCGATCCCGAAGATCCGTCTACCATCTACATCACTGATCCGGCCGGTGGGGACAATGCAGCGTTGATTGTGGTAGATGTCGAAACAGGAACGACCAACCGAGTACTTGAAGGAGACATCAGCGTACAACCTGGCTCGGCCGATCTCATCATGGACAGCCGTGTGGTCGAAGCCCAGGGAATCGACGGCAGTCCTGTGCGCCCTCAGTTTGGCGTGAATGGGATTACGTTGGATCGCAAAGGCAAGTGGCTTTACTTCTGCCCGCTCAACGGAGATTTCCTCTACCGAGTCGAAACGAAATTCATCAAAAACGAGGAGCTGATTCCGAAAGAAGAGATTTCCGACAAGGTCGAAGTTTACGCCCGCAAGCCCCCGTGCGATGGCATCTCGATAGACCGCGACGACAACATTTATTTAACTGATCTGGGAGCCAAAGCGATCGGAGTCATCGATTCAAATTACCGGAAGTACCGGTTGCTGGTGTCCGATCCGCTTTTCGACTGGCCAGACGGTCTGTGTTTTGGTGACAACCGCTTTTACTTTTATACGAATCAATTGCATCGCTCCGCCCTGTTCAACAAAGGCACCGATAGCGCTCACCCCGGATTCTATCTCTTCGAGTTCAAAGGGCTCACTTCCGGTATTGAGGGAAACTAACTAGTGCCTGGGCGGAAATGTCTACGAGCCTATGATAGCTGAATAAGGATG
>JAQCER010000761.1 GCA_027618625.1 Verrucomicrobiota bacterium | reverse complement strand
TCCACCATATGGTCGCGCGTGTGTTCGACTACCTGATACTCGATCACTTCGGAGAACCCACGAAGGGTGCCTTCGATCGCGCCGGGATAGAGATTCACGCCGCGCACGACTACCATGTCATCGACACGGCCAAGGATCCCTCCTTGTAATGCCAGCGCGCCATCCGCACCTCGTCCTTTCTGCACGAGGTCGCCGGTCCGGTAGCGCAGAAGCGGGCATCCGGTGCGGTTCAGGGTGGTGAGGATCAGCTCTCCCTTTTCGCCCACAGAGACCTCCACTCCGGAATCAGGATCCACGATCTCAGCAAAATAGGCGTCTTCGATGATACAGAGACGACCCGGCTGCTCGGGATCTTCGTAGCTGACTGGGCCCACTTCCGTGAGTCCGTGGTGATCAAAAATCCGCGCTCCAGGCCAGAGTTCCTCGAGCCGCTGCCGCGTTGAAGGAATGCTGCCGCCCGGCTCGCCAGCCACGATGATCATTCGGACTTTTGACGGCTGCTGCTCAGGTGGCAAGGTCGCACGGATCTCGCCCAGCCTGAGGGCATAGGTAGGCGTGCAGCATAAAACCGTGACCCCATAGCGGAACGCGGCCTCCAGGCGCGCAGCACTCGACATTCCCCCGCTGGGTATCGCCATCAGCCCCATCTGAGCTGCAGCTTCAAACGCGGTGCAAAACCCAAGGAAAGGCCCAAACGAGAACGCGAAAAGTGCGCGATCCTCACCAGGCCGAACACCGGCTTTTTCGTAAACTACGCGCCAGCAGTCTAACATTGCTTCCCAACTTGCCTTCGTATCCAGCCAGGCCATCGGTGCCCCGGATGTCCCACTGGTCTGGACGAATCTGGAATAGTCCGCCAACGGGTAGGTTAAATTGGAACCCCAGGGCGCATTCTCGATGCGATCCGCAGCGAGCATGGACTTATCCGTGTGCGGACAGGTGCTGACGAAGCGCAGCAGGGAACTGGTGTCGACGTCGCCGAGCAACCCCTGATAAAAACGATTGCCGCTACCGTTGATTTGAACAACGAGCGCACGAATTTTCTGCAGTTGCCTCTCAGTTCCAGTCATGGATCTGCGGGCGACGCTTAACGGATCGTGTAGCGCGAGTAGTCGACGACGGTCTCGACCTGAGCACTGACGTGAGGAGCAGGTTTTGCAGGTGGCCCTGGCTTGTATTTCGTCACCAGAAATCCTCCAAGGGCAGCCATCACGATGCCCACGTAGAACGGTAACGGGATCGCACCCCAGCCGCCCTTCGGCGGGTGCAAAACCAAGGCGACCATCGCATTTACCACGGGTGCCCCGGCGAAAATAATCGACATCACCACTGGTGGCGCACCCCCTGCCCCAAATGCCAGCAGCACACCAAATGCCCCAAGGGCACCGACAACGCCCGCGACCAAACTCCAGGCAATCCCTTTGTCCGGCATCGAATACCAACTGCCTCCCTTGCTGATCAGCAGCACCAACGGCGCGACGATCGCGACCAGAAAGTAGGCGACCCCCACCCAGAGAAAGGCCTTATAACGGCCCATCACGGGGTCGCTCATGCCCATCGCACCATTGTGCAGGAAGATTCCGTAAACGCCCCAGAAGGCGACAGTCATCAGGGCGTAGGTCAACCATTGCATATTGTTTTCTTTAGGTGGTTTGCTCACAAAGATGAGAGATTTGTTGAGGATACGTTTGCGATTGAGGCGAGAGTCGCCCGATTGGGAGGAAATCCGCTACTGGGCTTGCAATCCAGCAGAAAATCAATGGAAACTTGCTCCAGTCTCGCCTTCGACGCAACTATTGCCATCACGCATCTCTCTTGCCATCCAATGCCATCCAATTGCTAAAGCTAAAATGAAACTCGTCCAGCATCTCTCCATCGCTCTGTTCTTCACGGCCGGCTTGAGTCTTTCTGGCCAGGAACCCGCGCCGATCAAAACGATTCACGGAAAGCCCATCGCCCAAGCGCACGCGCACAACGATTACGAACACGACCGACCGCTGCTCGATGCACTGGCGGCAGGATTCTGCAGCGTGGAGGCAGATATCTACTTGATCGATGGTCATCTGCTGGTGGCCCACGACCGCGACAAGGTGAACCCTGAGCGAACGCTTCAGCGCCTTTATCTTGAACCGCTGAAAACAGTCGCCGCCCGACAAAAGGATGCATCGGTCTATCCGGGAGAAGATGCTCCGCGGTTCTACTTATTGATCGATCTCAAATCGGAGGCGGAATCAACGTATGCAGCGCTCAATGATGTTTTGTCCGATTACAAGAACCTGCTGACCGAGTTTGGCCAAGATGGCCGCATCCAGTATCGCGCAGTCACCGTCATCATTTCAGGGAATCGTCCAAAGGAGACGATGGCCAAGCAAGTGGTTCGCCACGCTGGCTTTGATGGTCGGCTGAGTGATTTGGGAAAAGGAGATTCGCCGTCGTTGGTGCCATGGATCAGCGACAATTATGGACAGCACTTCAAGTGGCGAGGCGACGGAGCGATGCCCGAAGAGGAAATTGCAAAGCTGCAATCGCTGGTGGCCCAAACGCACGCTGAAGGGAAGCTGTTGCGCCTTTGGGCGACTCCCGATGTCCCGGCAATGTGGGACGCGTTGCGGGAAGCAGGCGTCGACTGGATCAACTCTGATCGGCTCGGCGAACTCAGTGCTCATCTCGGAAAGCCAGAGGCGGCAACTCGGAAATAGCCCGCGATTCACGTGTGACGCTCTCGCTCCCCGAAGTTCTCACATTTGCCCTGGCGATGGCGGCGGGTCAGTTCTCGCCCGGGCCGGACATGCTCTTAATTCTCAAGAACAGCATGGCGCAGTCGCGCAGTGTGGCCTTGAGCACGGTGTTCGGCATTTCGCTGGGCATCGTCGTCCACACGACGGTTGTAATCACTGGACTGGCTGCGTTCAGCGAGGGCTTCCCGACCCTGCTCCGCCTGCTCTGGCTGGCTGGTGCGTGTTATCTGGCCTGGCTGGGCATTCGCCTGCTAGCTGAAGTTTTCAAGAAGCGGCAAGCTACC
>JAQCER010000760.1 GCA_027618625.1 Verrucomicrobiota bacterium | reverse complement strand
CGTCGCCAGCGGCCTCGACGTGAACAACCGCCGCTACAGCTACGCCTGCTCGTGGGAGGACTACGATCTCGACGGCGATCCCGACCTCTATGTGGCCAACGATTTCGGCCGCAACAATCTCTACCGGAATGACGGCGGCAAGTTCACCGACGTGGCCGCCGCGCTGGGCGTGGAGGACATCTCCGCGGGCATGGGCGTGACGTGGGGCGATCCCAACAACGATGGACGCCCTGACATCTACGTCAGCAACATGTTCTCCAGCGCCGGCAACCGCATCGCCTATCAGCGCAAGTTCCGCGCCGGTGCGGCCAATGCCGACTTCCAGCGCCACGCCCGAGGCAACAGTCTCTTCCTCAATGCGGGCGACGCCTTCACCGACGCGAGCGTCTCCGCCGGTGTCACCATGGCCCGCTGGGCATGGGGCGCACACTTCGCCGACCTCAACAACGACGGCTGGGAGGACATCTACGTCGCCAACGGATTCATCACCACGGAGGACACCGGCGACTTGTGAAGTTTCTACTGGCGGCAGGTCGTGTCGCAATCACCGCAAACCACAGAGGCCGCGCCGGATCAGGCGGAACGCTACCGCCGTGGCTGGAAGGCGCTCAGCGAACTCATCGGGCAGGGCCGCGCCTTCAGCGGGCATGAGAAAGACACCTGCTTCCTCAACACGCAGGACGGCAAATTCGCCGATGCCTCCGCGTGCAGCGGACTCGGCTATGACGACGATGGCCGGGCCGTGGCGACGTGCGATTGGGACTTCGACGGCAAGACCGACTTCTGGGTGAGCTACCGCACCGCCCCGCGCGTCCGGCTCCTGCGCAACGCCAGTACCGCCACCGGCAACTGGCTCGCGCTGCAGCTCAAAGGCACCACCTGCAATCGCGACGCCATCGGTGCCCGCGTGGTCATCACGCTGCCCGGCGGCCAGAAGCGCACGCGCAGCCTGCGCGCCGGCGAAGGATTCCTCGCCCAGTCGTCCAAGTGGCTGCATTTCGGCCTCGGCAGCGCCGAGAAAGTAGAGCGCGTCACCATTCACTGGCCCGGCGGCAAGGCGGAGGACATCACTGGCGTCGTGGCTGGAAAACATCAGCGCATTGTGCAAAACAGCGGCAATGCTGAAGTCATCGCGCCGCCCGCGAAGTCAACGCTGGCCGTCACGGCCTATCCAAAGCCGCCGGAGGAGGAAACCATGCGCACATGGCTTGTGGGACGCATTCCGCTGCTGCAGACCTCCGCCATTCCCGCCGCCGGCAAGCCCGTGCTGGTGAATCTCTGGTCGAAGACCTGCGCGCCCTGCATCACCGAGATGGCCGAATGGACGACGCACGCAAAAGACATCAAAGCCGCCGGGCTGGAGATCCTCGCCGTGAACATGGACGGCCTGACAGAGGGAGAAAAGTTTGCCTCGCCGCCCAAAGGCTTTCCATTCCTCTCAGCCAATGCCTCCACAGGTCTCGTCGAATCCATGGAACTGCTCCACCGCGTCATCGTCGAGCTGCAGACACCGTTGCCCGCTCCATCCAGCTTCCTCCTCGATAAGTCCGGCCGCGTCGCCGCCATTTACAAAGGCCCTGTGCCCGTGGCCATGCTCCTCGCCGATGCCGCGCTGCTCGACCAGCCCGCCGAAGCCCAGCGCGATGCCGCCGTGCCCTTCCCGGGACTCTGGGCCTCGCATCCGTTTCCGCCACAACCGCTCCGCTACGCCGAAGCCTTCGCCAGCATCGGCCAGCCCGCCCGGCGCACCGCGTATCTCACGCAATACGACCGCCAGTTTCCCTCGCCTGACGTGCAGTCGCATCTGGGTCATCTGCACCTCGCCGACGGGCGCTTGAACGAAGCCATCGCCGCCTTCGCCGGCCTTTTCACTACCGCGGCCGACCATCCCCGCTTCCACCGCGAGGCCGGCATCGCCCTGCTGCAGCGCAATGCCGGCGAACCCGCCCGCAAGCACCTCCTCGCCGCGCAAAAGGCGTTCGCGAACGACGCCACTTTCCACTTCAATCTCGGCATCGCCGAAGCCTCCACCGGTCGCGCCGACGACGCCATCGCCCGCTTCCGTGCTGTCATCAAACTCGACGCCACCGATGCGATCGCGCACTTCCAGCTCGGCAATCTCCTGCACGTCACTCGCCGCGGCAAAGAAGCCCTCCCGCACTACCGCGAGGCCCTGCGCCTGCGCCCCGACCTGCTCCCCGCCGCCAACAACCTGGCATGGCTCCTCGCCACCGATCCCGACGCCACGCTTCGCAACGGTGCCGAGTCGCTCCGCATCGCCCAGGCCATCATCAAAGCCGACGGCGGCAAGAATCCGGAAACCCTCTCCACCCTGGCCGCAGCTCAGGCAGAAACCGGCGATCTTCCGCGTGCTGTCGCCAGCATGGAATCTGCCCTCAAGATCCAGCCCAACCCCGCCCGCGTCGCCCAGCTCAAGGCGAACCTGGACACGCTGAAAGCCGGAAAGCCCATCCGCAGCGCACCCTGAGTTTGTTGGCAAGGGAACGGATGGCAGCGGGACTTTTTATTGAGATGAATGCCGAGAGACATTCCTCTGCCATCCAGGAAGCGCGAACGAAGAAATTTTTGGCAAATCCGGCTCACGCCGGAGTGTTCCCTTGAAATAACCCAAACCAGAAAAAAACATGAGAAAATTTGCAGAGATTACAGTACTGGCAGCGATAGCACTCGTGATGCTGGCAGGCAGCGCCTCAGCGGACATCACCTGGACCGGCCCGGGCGGCAAGCCCAACAGCGACGGGAACTGGAACGATGCCGCCAACTGGGACCCGGCCCAGGTGCCCGGCCCCGGCGATACTGCAATAGTGCCCGAGGTCACCAGCGACGCCGAAAAAGCGACACCAATCACCCGCACCATCACCGTCACCGCGGGTAATCCGATCAGCGTTGACAAAATCACCACCCCCAGCGGGAGCGGGGGCAATACCAATCTGGTGCAGGTCGACTCGAAGTTCACCGTCGGCCAGTGGGCGATGCCCCACGACGGCGCTATCCATCTGGGC
>JAQCER010000759.1 GCA_027618625.1 Verrucomicrobiota bacterium | reverse complement strand
CGCAACGTCGGCCAGTGGTGTTGATTGATGCGTGCGATACTTTTGATCCGCAGTCGCTGCCGGGCTCGGGTTGTCGGTCGCTGTTGTGGATCCGGTGTCAGTCAGCGCAGAACGCTGTGAAGGCAGCGGATCTGCTTTTGCGCGACGGGAACCTGACATTGATACTCATGGATCTGGAACATTGCCCATCGCAGGATCTGCGCCGCATTCCGGCGAGTTCCTGGCATCGTCTGCGGATGCTGACGGAAAAGGCCGGCAGCCTGTGTCTGGCATTCACTCCCGCAAAGATCGTTCCAAGAGCCGCGACGCGCATTCTCTTTGATCATCCCTACTTGTCTGGAACCCTGGAAACGCCTCGCGACATTTTAAGAGGAATGTTAGAATTCCGCATGGCAGGGAAAAATTTCGAAGAACAAGAACCCCAGGCACTCTCATCCATAGCCATAGCCCACTGATAAAGCAGCCAACTGAAAGCTGCCAACTGCCAACTGCCAACTGAAAGCTGAAAGCTGAAACTGAAAACCAGCAAACGTCCTTCTCCTCACCTTGTTCTCCTGTCTTTACCTTCCGCGATTTCCTCTTGAAGCAGTCGCGCGCGTGCGTGCGGATGTGGTGCCGCATTGTGCATTGGCGGTGCTGGATGGAGATGTGGGCAATGAGAAGAAGGCGATCATTGTAGCAGTGTCCCGCCAGGCGGAAGCACACAGGGTGGAGCGGGGGATGACTGCCACTCAAGGGCTGGCGCGGTGTGGCAGTCTGGCGCTGTTCTATCGTGATCGAGACGAAGAGGAGCGGGTGCAGTTAACACTGCTGGAACAGGCGAGCAGGTGGACGCCATACTTTGAAAATACGGCGCCGGGGATCTGCACGCTGGATCTGATAGGAGTGCCGGATGCTCGGAAAGATGTGCGGGGACTTTCTGTGCAAATGGTTGAAAGTCTGTGCTCTGCGGGTTTTAAGGAAGGGCGTGTGGGAATTGCCGGAACGCCTGATCTGGCATTCATCGCAGCGCGTATGGGAGATCCTGCATGCGTGCTGCCGGCGGAGCCATCGGCCCTGCGGCAACGGCTGGAAGGCATTCCCATCATGGCGATTCTGCCGTCGACAGCATTGCTGGAAGTGCTCGATCTGTGGGGCGTGCGCGTGCTGGGCGATTTGGCAAAGCTGGATCGCACGTCTGTTGGTGAGCGGTTGGGGCAGGAGGCATTGCGCCTGCAGGATCTATGCAGTGGCAAAGGGACACGTCTGCTGCGGTTGGTGACGCCGCCACGGGATTACAGTGCACAGATCGAAACCGACTACGAGATTCAGGAACTTGAGCCGTTGCTCTTTCTGCTGCAGAGGTTGCTGGAAAGTGTGTGTACACGGCTGGCATCGGCGTACTATGTGGCGGGGGCGATCGATCTCACATTGACATGCTCTAACAAGACCACTTTCGAGCGAAATTTTCGTATTCCTGAGCCCTCCGCAGATCCCGAGGTGTTGTTTCAGATTCTGCATGCCTGGCTGGAGACGTTTACCAGTGAAGCACCGTTGTGCGGTATCGGAATCGCGGCATGCCCGGTGCAGGCACATGGACAGCAACGGCGATTGTTCGAGGCATCGATTCGGAATCCCGCCCGCTTCGCGCAGACGCTAGCGCAACTGGAGGCATTATTTGGATCTGCCAATGTGGGTACGCCTTCGCCGCTGCCATCGCATCGACCGGATGCGTTTGTGATGACTCCTTTCAACTACCAGAATCTGGAGCTGGAGGCGACGGCAGCGGCAGCAGCATCCAGTTCCCGTGTGCGTGAGGAAGCGAAGTCGAAGAAAAAGAATCCCAGTAAAATTCAGCCGATGGTGGAAATCGCGCGAACGCAGACCAGCGATCAGCCGCTGGGGCTTCCGATGCGCAGGTTGCGGCCACCAGAGAAGATCGAAGTGATCACGGAACCAGCCGCAGAACCTCACGATCAGCGTCCAAAGGCGATCCTGACAGGCTCTGTGCGTGGCGCATTGACCGACACTCGCGGGCCATGGGCGATCTCTGGCGATTGGTGGGAGCCTTCCTGCTGGACACGACTGGAGTGGGATGTATGCCACGAGAGCAGTGGGACTCTTTACCGCATCTATCGCGATCGCAGTGGATGGTTTCTAGAGGGGATTTATGGTTAATGGCGGGAATTCTTAATTTCTTGGTGGTGATGTGATTTCTCGCTGAAAAACTCCGAGAAGAATGAATAAGGCGCTTGGCAGTGGCCGTCGTTCGGGTTGAATGATCAGGCTGAATGTCGAAGAAGAGCCGCCAACAACGCCGCCGCAAACCCCAATCCCAATCTTCAAAGGGATCGGGCAACTCTGCGGTGTCGAGCAAGCTTGCGCCGCAGGAGATCGAGGAGAAGGCACGGAAGGCCGAGGCCGCAGGCGACTTTGAACGCGCACGCAGTGGATATGTGCGGTTGTATCGTGAGGACGCTGAGAAGTTTGGTGACGACTATTGCCGGGTTTCCCGGGAAGCATTCCGAGCGTTGTTGCAGAACGGGATGCCAACGAAGGCTGAGGAAGTTTTGAAGCAAACCAGTGGGGTGCTATCTGCTGACGAGTTAGCCGAGTGGCAGATGCGATTGGCTGCGGAACGGGAGCAGTGGGAGACGGCATTGCCCATTGCTCTGACATTACTGACATCAACGGATCCGCAGCACCAGCGTGTCGCTGCCGATGTAATGGTCGCGGCAGGGAGTGTGCCCGGGCAGGTGACGCTTCCTGAAGAGGCGATCAGCGCCCGGCGGGCGATGGAACTTTTCTGCGAAGGCAATACTGCCGAGGCTCTACAGGTAGCGCGTGCTGTTCCGCGAGGTTCATTGTTCGCTCCCTGGAGCTTGTTCATTAAGGGATCTGGTGCGTTCTACGAAGGGGATTATGCCTCAGCTCGGGAAGCCTTCCGCCGTATCCCAGAGCAATGCGCAGCAGCAAAGATCGCTCAGGCATTGCTGGCGACAAAGGGGCAACTGCCGGATCCACCAATCGCTGACGCTGATTCGC
>JAQCER010000758.1 GCA_027618625.1 Verrucomicrobiota bacterium | reverse complement strand
CGCATAATCTCCTGGTATTTTCCCACGACGAGCCTTCCCGAATCTAAAACAAGTTTCACATTGATTGGGCAGCGTTCAGGCTTGACCGCCTTCTCAGATTTGCTTACAAGCGAACCAAACACAGGATGACCGTGCGCTGCACGCTTCCTCCCCCTGAGCCCCCTCCCTCCCGGCTATCCTCATGCCATGAATCCGCTCCCGGCGATTGAATTTCCTACCAATCCGGCGCAGGCTCAGTCTTCCGCTGTTTTCTCGAGCGGTGTCACGGGATCGATGAAGAGCCAGAAGATCGCGCCGAGGAAATAAATGACCGAGGAGATGGCGAAGGCGAGCTGCCAGTCTTTGTCGGTCCACGACAACACAAGGCCCACAACGAGCGGGCCCGCCATGCCGCCGAAGTTGCCCATCATGTTCATTGAGCCCGAAACGGTGCCGGCGTATTTGCCGCCCACGTCCATGCAGGTGCTCCAGCTGCCGGGCATCGTCAGGTCATTGCAGAAGCTCGCCATTCCCATTGCCAGCATCGCCAGCAACGGATCGGCGATATAGTACGAGAGCATCAACAACCCTGCAGCACCGGTGAAACCCAGGCAACCGAAGAGGCGGCGGACCTTCACCACCTTGGCACCCCGGGCCAGCCAGTGCGTTGAAATCATTCCGGCCGTCAACGAGCCGAACCCTCCGAACAGGAGCGGGATGCCCGCCAGCGCTGCCGAAAGCACCTTCAGGGTCATCTCCGGACTCAGCATGCCTTCGAGCACATCAGCCAGCCAATTCATTACGGCGTTGGATTTGAATTCCAGGCCACGCACATCCTTGAGGTAAGTGGGCAGCCAAGTGACGTAGAAATACCAGCCGTAGCTGAGGCAGAAGTATTGGGCCCACAGCATCCACATGGTGGGACTCATTACCAATTTGCGCCAAGGCACGTTACCGTGGCCCTGCACGTTGCTTTCATTTTCCTTGAGCAGTTCCAGTTCGGCGGCATTGACGCCTTTGTGGTCGCGCGGGTTGTCACGAAACCACCAGAGAAAGACGACGGTCCAGACGACACCCAGCAGCGCGAACACGTGGAAGGCCCAGCGCCAGCTCATGAACGCCATGACGGCCACGACCAGCAGTGGTGTGAACGCGCCGCCCCAGCGTGCGCCCATCCATAAGATCGCCTGTGCGCGGGTGCGTTCGTTTTTGGGCAACCAGGCACTGAACGCCTTGGTCAAATTGGGAAAACAGCCCGCTTCACCCGCGCCGAACAGGAATCGGGTGACCAGAAGCGATACATAACTTCCGACCCAGCCCGTGGCCGCAGTAAAGAACGACCACCACAACACCACGCGGGCAAGCACCTTGCGGGCGCCAATCTTGTCGCCCAGCCACCCGGTTGGGATCTCGAACAGCGCGTAGGCCAGGCCGAACGCCGAAAAGACAGCACCCTTCTGTGCGTCCGAGAGTTTCAGGTCGCTGGCGATATCAGGCATCGCTTGAGAGATGGCGACGCGATCGATGTATTGGATCACAGCCAGGACGACGGCGAAGGCAATGACAAAATAGCGGGTGCGGCTGGGTTTGGCGTTCGTTCTAGCGGACGCAGGACCGCTGGAGCGGGTGACGGGTGTCATGGTTGCCGGGACGCTACCTGATCGAGCCAGCTGTCGGCAATTATTGATTTGAAATTATTAAATTGAAATCCTTTGCAATTTCTCCCCCCGCAGTTTTCTTCGGGCTCGTTTTTTACTCCTCCTCACCACGCCTTTCCTGCCAGATGACAATTTCCGTAGCCCTTTTCCTCATTTTTGGACTGGTAATCATGATCTGGGGGGCGGAGTTGCTCGTTCGCGGAGCCTCTCGCATTGCCACTGCCGCGGGCATTTCGCCGCTCGTCGTGGGTCTCACCATCGTCGCCTTTGGCACCAGTTCGCCCGAGCTCGCCGTGAGCGTGATGTCCGCCTTCAAGGGACAGGCGGATCTCGCCCTCGGCAATGTCGTCGGGTCGAGTATCTTTAACATCCTTTTCATACTCGGGATCTCGGCACTGATCGTGCCCCTCATCGTGGCGCAGCAGCTCGTGCGTTTCGACGTGCCGGTGATGATCGGGGTCTCCCTCTTAACCCTGTTAATGGGGATGGATGGGGCGATCGGTCGCCTTGATGGAGTGATCCTGTTTTCGGGAGTGATTGCCTACACCGTCTTCCTCGTTCGCCAGAGCCGGCGTGAGTGCGATACCGTGGTGGTGTCCGAGTATGCGACCGAGTATGGGCAGAAGGGGGCGACTGCGCTGCTCAAGAACCTTGGTTTCATCGTGCTTGGACTCGCCGGGCTCATGCTCGGTTCCAAATGGCTTGTCTCCAGTGCCGTGACCATTGCCGAGTCCCTGGGCGTCTCCGAACTCGTCATCGGCCTGACTATCGTCGCCGCCGGTACCTCCATGCCCGAGGTGGCCACTTCCGTCGTGGCTGCAATCAAAGGCGAGCGTGATATCGCAGTGGGTAACGTCGTCGGGTCGAACATCTTCAACATCCTTTGTGTTCTTGGCTTGAGTTCCATCGTGGCACCGGCGGGGATCGACGTCTCCAACGCCGCCCTGTCATTCGACATTCCCGTAATGATAGCCGTGGCTGTCGCCTGTCTCCCGATCTTCTTCACCGACTACCGTATCAGCCGCCTCAACGGCGCCGCCTTCCTCTTTTTCTACGTGGCCTACCTCGTTTACCTCATCTTCACGGCAACAAAACACGAGGCCCTCGGAACGCTTCGCACGGCAATGATCTATTTTATCCTCCCGATCACGGCACTGACGCTCATCGTGGTCACCGTGCGCGAATTTTCTAAGGAAAGAGGGCTTTCCGGGCGAGAGTAGAAGGCTACCCTTTCTCTCGGCTCTGTACTGGAGGCTCTGTACTGGGCCGTCATCCTCACCTTCTTGAGTTGGCCCGCCTACGGGCAACTTCGTTCATGGGTCAGAGGGCGCCGCTCTCTCGCAGCCCTGCTCATGACTCTCCCCCTGCCCCCCCCATGCCGGGCTCCGCCCGCAC
>JAQCER010000757.1 GCA_027618625.1 Verrucomicrobiota bacterium | reverse complement strand
ACCAATTGATTACGACCTAAGGCATCAGAACACAGTAGGTAGAAATTTTCGGCCGCACCGGAGCTCAGTGGAGGCAAGTTGCGGTCTCTTAGGTTTGGGACCATCAATTCAGTTGAAGCGATTTCCGGTCCGAGCACTGCCGTACAGACGAGAAGTCCGACGAATGCGCCAGGAATTCCCATCTTGCGCAAGAGCGACCGTGGTTGTGCGTTGACATGCCCCTTCTCGGACGCATTTTGCCGGTCCCAGATCCTAAACGGCATCAAGTTCCAGCCTCGCCGCGTATTCATCAACGCAATTGTATTCGGGGATTAAGTTTCGTATAAGCAATGTCTGCTATTAGGCTAACAAAAAACACGCCGAGAGCGAGTACAAAGATTGTGGCTTCGATCAGCGGTAAGTCCCTGCGGGTCAAGGCGTCAACCATTAGCGACCCAATTCCTGGCCAAGCAAAAACAACTTCAACAACAATGACTCCAGTAAGAAGAGCAACGAGTTCATCTGAGATTATGACAACGGATGGCACAGCCGCATTTTTAAAAGCGTGACGTCCAACAATGCGACCTGTTGAATATCCCTTTGATGTTGCAAAAAGTACGTAGGCCGCGTTTAGCTCCGCCAACATGGCACCTCGCACGACAAGTGCTATTCGACCGGCAGGCTTGAGGGCCAGAGTGACGGCCGGCAAAACCAACTGTGCAAGCGATCCGTAACCAGACGTGGGTAAGATTCCAAGATTCAAACTAAAGACAATAATTAAAAGATATGCCACCCAGAATTCGACGAGCGAAACTCCCGTCAGAGCGACGGCCTGAATTGCACGATCGAAGAAGGAGCGACCTCGCGCAGCAACGGCTGCGGCGACTCCTAGCGAAACTCCGAGTATCACACCGAGCGCAATAGCCGCAAGAGCCAGTTGCACCGTGGCTGGAATGCGTTCAAGAACCAGGGGCAATGCAGGTACGCCGTCCGATGCTGCCTCTCCTGCTAGTGATGCAGCAGCCCCGTATCTGTATGTCGACCCAAAGTCTCCGGTGACTATGCCCGAAACAAATTTCGCATACTGCACACCAATGGGCTCTGCTAGACCCAAACCTGCGCGAACGCGATCAATATCTTCCGCCCGCGCATCGGGGCCAAGCATCAGCAGCACCGGGTCTCCAATGAGGCGACCGCCAGCGAACACAAACGACATCACCATCAAAAGCAAAATGACGGATGTCGCGACGCGCCTGGCGACGTAAGTTGCCATAATTGCGGCCACCCCTCCCCCAGCTCACACCGCCCTGTCAGAACAATTTACCGAAGCGACCGGCAGGGCACGCTTTAAAATTCACAACGCGACCTAGCGTGCCCTGCCTGCCGTCTCCTCGCTCTTGCCTCCTACTCCTGTACCGACATTTGAACAACCATGACTCTCTGGTCAATTGCCGTTTCCCAAACAAGATCAATCGGCACTGAGTACGCCCTCTCCACCAGCCCAATTGGAATGTAGAGGAACTTGTTGTAGGTCTGCTCTACGAGCGTAGCCAAGGCGCCAGCTCGGGCCGCCCCAGTGAGCGAGTCGGTCGCAAATAGTGCGGTGTCGAATTCAGGATCGCAGTGTACGGAAATCCTCGAAGCGCAGGTCGCCCAAGTGCCCAAGGTAAGTCGGTAGTCAAGGGCTGGGTTGCCATCTGGGTGAAACAACAGGAAGGCCCGTTGATTGTCGTCCGCTCGTGTTGCGATTCGCGGGTTGATGACACCTGGCTCCTCAAATGCCGTCTCGTTGCGGATGCCAACGGCTGTTAGCATTGCGCCCGCAGCCTGAACAATTTCGTCCGACCGGGGAAATGTTCCTTGTCGTGAAGCGATCAACAAATTAAGCCCATCGACATCAACACCGGCAGCCCGCGCCTCGGCCAGCAGCGCTCGAGCACGATCCGGATCGAAGCCGACATTGTTCAACTGTGAGCTGTTACCCACAGCCGCTGCGGCTAAGAGTTGCCCACTAGGGTCGTCTGCCAAACCCACAATGCTAGTGCGAATCGCTTCCGTATCTATTGCCAGTGAGATTGCTTCACGGACCCGAAGGTCGCTCAGCGCTGGATGGGCTCCAGTAAGGTCAAGTCGTCCAAAGTAGAAGAAGTCGCTCGTCGCACGAAGACAACGACGCATCGGATCCGCGTCAGCGGCTTCGCACTCTTCGGGGGTGATGTACATCGCAATGTCAGCTTCGCCGCTGGTGGCCATTGCGGCCCGAACGGCATCTTCCGCACGCACCACGAAGCGCACGCGATTCCACGTGACTTGACCGGGTGCATCGGAATTCCCGTGACCCCACCATCCATCAAACCGCTCAATCAGCCAATACTGCCCCTTGATCCATTCAACGAATTCATACGGCCCCGTACCAATTGGAACTTCGTTAGCTTCGTCGGCGCTTCGCTGAATCTGAACCATTGATTGGATCCCAGTCAATCCCATCCGGACCGGGATTAATGGGTCGGGACCCTCAGTCAGAACGTCGATGGTGTACTCATCGACCACGTCAGCAGTGATTTGCGTCCCCATAGCTGATCGGATGACAAACGCATTTTCGGGCGACCAGACCCAATTGACATTGAATGCCGCCGATTCAGCATTGAATTTTGAGCCGTCGTGAAACACCACGTCGTCGCGAAGCTTGAACCGCCAACGCGTTGGCTCGAGCTGCTCCCAAGAAGTGGCGAGAAGCGGCGACACTTGATTTGTCTCCGGGTCAAGGATAGTGAGTTGCTCAATAACGTTTCTCAGACCAACAGTGTTTGGCTCCTTGAAGGTTAACTCGCCCCGCATGCCCTGTGGCTCGCCAATGATGGCGATGACGAGTTCTTCCTTTTGAGCCACGCCACTGGACACAGCCGAAGAACCCGACTCCGCGGACTCAGAGCCGGGCGCTGGCCCCACACTTTCAGTCGAGCTGTCATCACCCCCCGAACACGCTGACACAAAGATGGCAACGGACATGAAGGCTACAAATACACGCCTGCTTTTAAGATTCATTTGATATTCT
>JAQCER010000756.1 GCA_027618625.1 Verrucomicrobiota bacterium | reverse complement strand
TCGGCCATGGATGGGTAACAGATAAGAACTTGAATCCAAACGGCGACCCTCCTAGGCACCTGCCGAATTGGCAACTTCTTTTTGTCTGGCAGGTGACGGACAGCAACAACAGGCGCCCCGCGCTCGCGCCATTGTCGCCCCTATATGTGGACTGCGGCAGCCCTTGGCGGTGCGACGAGAATTCGATCTAAAGCAGATTGACAATACGATCGCCAGGAACTGTAATTCCCCACAAGAAATTGCCGTTCGCTCACTGGTTGATGCACGGTCTATCCAGCACTTTTACCCCCGTCCCAGGCGCATCTCCGCGCATCACCTGCGACCCCTATGAAACCCACCAATCGAATTTGTCAGTTTGTTTTCGTATCCGCGCTTGCAGCTATTGCAGTTGTCTCTATGCCCTCGGCAGTGGATGGCGCACCCATTCCGGGTCTGTTCAACACCGGAGTCGGCGAGGATGGCAAGCTTCTTCCCGCATCTGGCGCGGTCGACCCTCACTACACGATTACCGTTAGCCCTGACGAAGAGTTCACTGGGCCGGATGCGGTGACGTTGAATCCCGGCTTCCCGGTGGGGCCATGGCTGGGAGAGGGGCCAGACTCGAAGTGGATCGTCGCGAACCCAGCCAGCGGCAACAGTGCCGAGGGCGACTATACTTTTCGCACCTCCTTTGACCTCACGGGTTTCGACTCCACCAAGGCTACGATCACCGGTCTATGGTCGGTGGACAATTCGGGCATCGACATCCTGCTCAATGGCGAAAGCCTCGGCATCACCAACACCGGAGGCTTCACAAGTTGGACGGATTTCACCATCGACTCTGGCTTCGTGGACGGTGAGAACGTGCTCGAGTTTGTAGTAAACAATGCTCCCGCGACTCCGAATCCCGCGGGCCTGCGCGTGGAGCTTCGCGGCACTGTGGAAGTCGCGGGCGAAGCCCCGAGCATCCTCAAGCAGCCAGAATCCAAGAATATCTTCCAGGGCGAACCTGCGACCTTCACTGTCGACGCTGACGGCACCCCACCGCTTTCCTATCAGTGGTTCAAAGGTGACGATGCCATGGATGGCGAAACTTCATCCGAACTCGTGATCGATTCCGTAACACTCAAAGATGCCGCAGAATACTCGGTCATTGTCACCAATGGCGAGGGATCGACTCCCAGTGACAAGGCGAGACTGGCAGTAGTGCAGGCACTGGCAGGACTTTTCAATACCGGCATCGACGATGACGGCCAGCCGATCGAAAACTTTGAAGTAGATCCCCACTACGTCCTTGTGATTAATCCCAATGAGGAATCGACCGACTCCATCGTGGCGGACACCGATATCTGGCCGATTGTCGCCGGCCCCTGGCTGCTGCCATCGGACACGTCCAAGTGGATCAGCCCAACTCCAGACACCAATGGTGGACCCGGGGACTACCATTACCGATTCACGTTCGATCTTACGGGTTTCGACCCAGCGACGGCATTCGTGGCTGGCAACTGGTCCTCCGATAACGCGGCGACGAACATCCTTATCAATGGGGTTGCCACAGGGAAGGGCAACGGCGGAAACTTTGGGGCCTATGTTGAATTCCTCATTACCGACGGATTCGTCGAGGGTGAAAACACGTTGGAGTTCATCGTCAACAACGGGGGAGGACCAACTGGACTGCGCATCGACGACTTCCGCGGTGGTGCAGTGGCTGTCAGTGTGCCCACTCAAGTGGTCGCCCATCCGCGAAGCGCAACGGTGTTCGATGGTGACGATGTCCAGTTGAGTGTCGTGGCAACCGGAATTCCCCCGATCACCTACCAGTGGCGATTCGGCGGCGAAGCGATCGAAGGGGCGAACGATGACACGCTCACGCTTTCAGCGATCAGTCTTGATCAAACGGGCGACTACGACGTTGTCATCACCGGTGGCCAGGGTGACGCCACCAGCAATGCAGCGACCCTTACAGTGCTCTCACGCGTTCCGGGTCTCTTCAACACTGGCGTCGACGATGATCGCCAGCCGCTTGAGGACTTTGAAATCGATCCCCACTGGGAGCTTGTGGTCAACTCAGACAGTGAAAGCCCGGATGCAATCGTGCTGAATCATTCTGCCTGGCCGATCATAGCTGGCCCATGGGTGAGGGTCAGCGAGACGTCCAAGTGGATTGGGGTCAGGGAGGATGCCAACGGCGTGCCTGGTGAATACACCTACCGTACGACCTTTGATTTAACAGGATTCGATCTCGCCACCGTTACCATTCGTGGACAATGGGCTGTTGATGACGCCGGCACTGACATCACGCTCAATGGAGAATTTCTGGGCCAGGCAAACGGTACTGGCTTTGGCAACTACGGCTCGTTTGAGATCCTTGAAGGCTTTGTAGATGGCGCGAATACATTGGAGTTCACCGTCGTCAACGGCGGCGATGCCGACAACCCGACCGGCCTTCGTCTTGAGAACATTGCGGCTGGCGGCACCCGTGTCGATGTTGCCCCGTTCATGATCGGAGAAGCGAACCGCGACGCCAGCGGTCTCACCTTCCATTGGAACAGCCGCATTGGGACCACGTATTCCATCGACTTCAGTACCGACCTTCGGGACTGGCAGGAACTCGTCGATGGCATTGTCGCCACCAGTTCCTCCACCAGCCACACTGACACAGACCCCACGCGCCTGGCGTTGGGAAGTCTTTACTACCGCGTGCGGGCGAATTGATTCGGAGCATTCTCTTGGCTGGACATGGCCTGATTGTACTGTCCTTGCTCGCCATGAAGATTCACGCTTTCGAATCAACTACCGCCGCGGCTGCTTTTGAGCCATTCGAATATGAATTGGGAGAACTGCGCCGGATCTAAAACCCGGATGAATTGCCGCGCAACGGCAGAATTTGCAGCGGCTCAGACTTGCCCTTGCATCCGCCGCAGTCCCGGCAATCGTTCGTCCACATATGGTCTCCCCTGAAAAAATTGATGCGATCGGCAATGAAATAGCGATCCGCTGGTCGGATGGAAGCGAGGATTACTATCCGATGCACCTGCTGCGCCGCTACTCGCCCA
>JAQCER010000755.1 GCA_027618625.1 Verrucomicrobiota bacterium | reverse complement strand
CATCCGGAATCCAGCCCGGTGCCGTAGACCTCGCTTCCTCCCAAGAGGCTTTCTCGCGGGCGATCGAAAGGGAAAGCGCCTTCCATTTCGCCTGGCTGTCGGCGGCGATTGCGGATTCGATTTCCGCCTCGCGGGCGAAGAAGATATCCATCGGGTCGGTCAGAATCCCGCGTTCGACCAGTCGTTGTCCGAGCGCCCTGAGGCCCTTTCGCAGGGGCACCGCAAGGCGTGTTGTCTGATAGTGTTCAAGGTCGTCGAGAGTCGTGTAGACCCGCGCGAGGCGGATGATCTCATGGACGAAAAAGTGCAGTTCCTCCGGGATCTTTTGGAGGAGGGAGAATTCCGAAGCCTGGGCCCGGAGTTTCAATTCGCGTTCCCGCTGGGCAGGGGTGAGTTCTTCGGATGCGTCCATAATCAGGCGGATTTGATCCAGCGCCACCCATGGAACCTCCGCCCAAAGCGGGTGATAGATATCGAAATCCATCTCGCGGTGGCCGTGGTTGCGCATCATCAGGAGGAATTTTTGGTGAAATTCTGTATGCTCGCGGGGCAGGACTCCGCTATCCCAGAGCGCCCGGCTTCCGTCCTCCGAGTGCAGGCGCTCTTCAAGTAATCCGTCGTGCCGGGCGATCTGGGCGAGTTCGTACAGTTCTTTGTTCACTGCGCCGGTTTTGGTTTCACAAAAGGCAAGAAGCCCGTCCATCAGGGAGACCGCCTCGCCTGGGCCGAAAAGCTCCCGCAGGAGAAAGAACAGGAACTTGTATAGGACTCCTTGGGTGATTGAGATCGCGATGTTCGGCAGGAAGTATTGTGTGCCGTGGGCGTTGATTTCCTGAACGAAATGCCAGAGGCCGGAGATCGATTTGTGTTCGACGGGCTCCGCCAGAAACTCGCCCAGGCGGATGAGGTAATAGTCGAGATCACGCGACCAGTGGATGGGGAGCTCCTGCACCCAGCGGAACTCCTGCCGCAGCTTTGGGATCAGGGTGGGAAGATCCTCCAGTGAGTCGAAGGCGAAGGGAAATTGTTTTGCGTAGAGGTCGACTGCATTCTGGTTGCCAAAAATGTAGTGCCCGTGCTTTCCAAACCATTGTCCGGAGAACGGCGGGAAGCCCATCAGACGGAACGAATGATGCATCGAGCGGCGGAAGCCACGGTCAACGAAATCCCACGTCAGCGGGGTGATGACATTCGGGAAACGCTCGGCGGACTCATCGCGCGTCCAGCGGGGCGGGATGGTGGTGATGGGGCGCGACTGCAGGATTACCAAGCGGTCCGCCACATAGCCCCACTCGATGTCCTGGGGGAAGCGGAACAATGATTCCACGCGCCCAAGCAGGCCGATGATGGAGGTGATCTGCTCGCCTGTCAGGACCGCTGCCTCGCGGGCTTCCTCCTCCAGTGCCTGATCCGCCGTGCCACCAGTGGGTGAGGAAATGGTGTGGACTGTCTTTTGGGCGATGTTGGTGGAGAGGATGATTCCGGAGCTTTTGCCAACCTCCCAGTGGTCCACCTCACAAGCACCGTTTACCACGGATTCACCGAGCCCGTAATTGGCGCTGATCATGGCGACATCGAGATCGCCGGTCACCGGATTCATGCTGAAGGCGACACCCGCGGAGTCGCACGGTGCCATCTCCTGAACGACTGCGGCCATGTATGCTGCTGCGTGGTCGAAGCCGTGCCGATGCCGATAGGCAATCGCGCGGTCATGCCAAAGCGAGATGTAGCAGTCACGAACTGCGGCAAGAACCGCCTCGGTTCCCCGGCAATTGAGAAAGGAATCATGCTGCCCTGCGAAGGCCGCCTCGGCGAGATCCTCCATGGTCGAGGAGGAGCGGACGGCGAAGCAGGTTCCCTCCGGAAAGCTGTCCACAAAAACACGGACTTCCACAGCGACGGTGTCCGGCAATGGCAGCGAGCGCAGTCGCTCGCGCAACCCGGCGGCGACACGCGAGAGGGCCGCCGGATCATCCTCGGGAAGTTCCCGCACGGCCCGCCGCCACCATTCGGCTTCTCCCAGCCACTCGCGATAGGCAGGCGCAGTCACGATAAAACCCTGCGGAACATCGAAGCCGCCCGCAGTCAGTCGCGCCAAGTTGCTTCCCTTGCCCCCGGTGTAGTCCGATTGTGTGGAGGCGGGGTCTTTGAAACTGAGAGTGAACTTCATGAGTGATGGGTGGTTTGGCTTCGTTCGGAAAATTCAAGTTCGCGTAAGACGAGTTGATGGATCGCAAGCGCCTCGGCTCGTAACCCGGGGTGGAAGAGCCCGTTCCAAGCGGCGACCGCGAGCTTCCTAAGCCGATACCATCCGCGTACCGCGATCCAGCTAAGGGCAAAATAGGCGAGCAAGAGCCACACCTCGCCGTGGACTATCGTCGCAATGATCCACGCTCCAGCCCAGAGCACCAGCACCGGCACCCCGGCGAGAATGCGCCACAGGGCGATGACGTTTTTTTTTCTAGCACAGCGCCGGCCCACCAGCCATGCGATCACGAGGGGAGGGAAATTAATCAATGCTCCAGCCATGACGGGGACGGCGAGAAGGATTGTTAGAAGTGCGTAGAACCAAGGCATTCGGATCGGGAAAAGAGGCACGCCCTGGTGCCGCAGCACTCGCTTGCCTTGCATCCTTTGCGCCATCGATTTCCAGGCGGACACCAAGTCGGGCGAAAGATTTTGCTCCATCGCTTTCAGTGCGTCGAAATACCTGCGTTGCGTGCCGAGGGTAGCGATGTAAGCGAATTTCTGGATCAACTCCTGGGTCTCCTCGTTGGCTACGTTGATGCCAACCTTTTCGAGTGCGACGGTGAAGGTTTCCTTGATCTCCCGCAACCGTGCGCCGCGCGATTCGGTGGGTGCGAGAGAACGGAGTTGGATCGGTTCGCCCACCACGATTTCCAAGCGGGAGCGGAAAGCCCACGGGCACTCGTAGTGTACGCCCAGAGGCAGGATGGCGACCGGAACATCATTTGGCTCTATCCGGGATTCGCAACGTAAAATAGGGGGATTTGGCGCGGGCAAGGAGATCGAAAAGCAAA
>JAQCER010000754.1 GCA_027618625.1 Verrucomicrobiota bacterium | reverse complement strand
ACGTCCGTGACATTGTTGCCGTAGACTTCACGCCCTCTGGCACGCTGCTAGCCAGCGTTTGCCAGTATGGAATCATTCGATTCTGGGATCCGGCATCAGGAGAGCGGCTGCGTCCAGGATCCATTCGGCATCCCAATTGCACAAGCCTTCGCTTCCTGTCTGAGTCGACTCTCGCTACCGCTGGTGAAGATGGCACGGTCCGGGTTTGGAATCTTGGCGATGGGCAACAGATTCAGACATTGAGTGGCCACGATAGCATCGTGAGTACGATCGACGTTTCGCCAGAGTTCAGGTATCTTGCATCAGGAGGCGGCGATCGCGCGGTCGTGCTATGGGATCTCCAATCAGGATTACAATTGGCCAGGTTTGCGGGGCATACCAATGCAGTCAGTGCAGTCCACTTTCACCCAAACGGCAAGATTCTGGCATCAGCCGATGAGAGCGGTGTCATTCGATTCTGGGACCTGGAAACCGGTCTATTGACCAACTCCATGAATGCGTGCCCAAAAGAAATTGCGGCCATCGATTTTTCTCCGGACGGCACCAAACTCGCTGCCGCCGAGGCCGAAGGATCCATTTACCTGTTCCGAATGGGCTCCGGTAAACTCGAAGCCATTCTCGAAGGTCACAACCAGAATGTCAATGATGTTGCATTCAGCCAGGATGGCACTCTACTCGCCACCGCCAGCAGCGACCGCACCGTCGCCCTCTGGGAAGCGCAGGGATCGGATCGTGCCACGATTCGAGCCCATGACAGTCGAATTCGTGCAATGGATTGGACCGAAGGTGGTCTGATCACCAGCGATCAATCAGCGTTTCGCCGCTGGGACAACGAGCACCTTCAACAAACAGACTCGTGGGACATCGGTGACGTTGAGGTGACTACCATCGATCAGCAGGCCAATCAAAAAATGATCGCTGTTGGAACAGCTGGAGGCGAGATCTACATTCTGCAATCGACCGGCACGACGATCCTGCATTCGGTGCATGCGCACAATGACCGAATCGATGCCGTGCGATTCAGCCCGGATGGGCTCCAGCTTGCGACCGTCGGCAAAGATCGATGGGTTCGCCTGTGGGAAATCGACTCAATGAGACTGGCCCATGAAATCGACCTCACCGAAGCTGCGGACGGCCACCGCGTTCCGTATAGTCTATGTTTCAGCCATGATGGTGCCAGACTGTTTTGTGCGGGCGTGCCTGACGGCAGTATCCAGACTTTTCGCACCTCAAATTTGTCGCGATCTCTCACGCTTAAGAGCCATACCCAGGGCACCCGCGCACTCAGTGCACACCCTACTCAGCCGATACTCGCATCGGCCTCTGCCGATGAAACGATCCGCCTGTGGAACACCGAAGACTTACAGATGATCGCTACCCTCTCAGGACATTCCGGAGAAGTTTACGATGTGCGCTTTGATTTAACAGGCCGCAAGCTGGTCTCGGCCAGCGAAGACCAGACAGTGATCGTATGGGACACCGAAACGCGATCGAAGTTCGAAGTTCTGGAAGGCCACGTCGGGATCGTCCGTTCAGTCAGGTTCGACAGCAGCGGCGACCGGCTTGCTTCCGCCGGTGACGACGGCGATCTTCGGATCTGGGATCTGAAGCTGGCGGACGGAAGCCGCTATGCCATGGACTATGAAAAATTCCGAACCGATGGACTCGCTTTCGCCACGAATCTTCCAGCAATCAGCTCCCGGCTCGATGCCCCGATCCACCCGCCCAGCATGGAAATTTCTCCAGCTTCCCAATTGGGCGCATTGAAGTCTAGCGACATCGAACCAGCGCGACTCCTTTTCTGGAGGAGCCTCCTGGCCTGCAACTGGTCGGCCGCGCACTTGCAATGGCAATCCCTGCCTGAGGACGCTCGAACCACAGAGCAACTCGCTCTCGGCAGGGCAGTGGCGAGGGAAGTGCAATCCGAGCGCAGAACCAGCCAGGCTGAGTTCAACGACAGACTGCTCCAGATCGCTGAAAGCACAGGCGACACTCAACCTGTGATTCAGACAGCACGCGCAGCCCTGACACTGCGCTCAAATCCATCGAAACATGGCCATAGTGCGGCGATTCGAGCACTCGAGCAGCTTCCGCCGACTGCCCAGAACGAGAAAAGACGGATCCTCCAGGAATGCCTTCGATTCGATCTTGAACGCGAGGACCTGGCCTCTACTCAAGATGATCTCCAGGCACTCGTTTCCCTTGGAGGGCAAAGTCACACGTCTGATCGCTACTACGACTCCTATGCCGCGAAGCATCTCAGCGCGCTGAAAGCTTCGCTATCGACCGAAAACCCGATCGCTGTCATCGGCCTCCGTGGACTCGCTCTCGTCGAGTATTTCCGACAAGCAAATGCGCTTTCTCCATTCGACAGCACGCTGCTGGAGAACCTTCTCGAAGCACTCGCGCAGTGGGAAAGCACTGTGAATCCTCCACTTGCGATCATCAGCTCAACGAGTGATTGGAGTTACTTGGATCAAGGCACTGACCCGGGCACTGCGTGGAACGAATACCCGTTCAACGATCAAAGGTGGGGCGTCGGTAAGGCACCCCTTGGGTTTGGCAGCAAAGCGGTCACCACGACTCCCTTGCGCCGCAATGCATCCAATCTGCGCAGCGATCCGTCGTGGATGACTTTTCATTTTCGCCATACATTTCCGAAACCAGAACTAGGCGCCAGGGAACGCCTGCTGCTGCACTGTGATTACGACGACGGCATGATCGCCTACCTCAATGGCAGGGAAATTGGCCGAGCCAACATGCCCGGTGGAGACGTAACGATCGATACCCCCGCATCGTTCTACCAGAGCGAACCTGGCCGCTCCACTTTTTTGCTGAAATCGGACATTCTCCTGCAGGAGAATGTTGTCGCAGTGGAAGTTCACCAGAGGGAGCCTAGCAGTAGCGATATTTACTTTGATCTGAACCTCTCCGCCATCGGCGCCACACCCGATACCTACTTGGCCTCTATCGATCAGAACTCAGTGATTTGGCTGAATTGGGGACTGAGGGAGGGCAACTTGAAGTCTCTCTGAAGTGATGA
>JAQCER010000753.1 GCA_027618625.1 Verrucomicrobiota bacterium | reverse complement strand
GGCCTCTCAAAATCATCACATCAGGCAGCGGTCACAACCCTCCCCGTTCATTCTTCGGCAGGCGCAGCACCAGGATGCATCCAATGCCACCAGTGCGGCAGGAGCCCCAGAGCGATGAACGTCGAAAGGATCAACCCGGTGCAGCAGGCAAACCCCAGATCAAAAACGCCTCGATTGCCTGCGGTCAGGAGGCTCGCGAAGCCAATGCAGGACGAGACGGCACAGATGATCAACGCCTTGCCAATCAAGTGCCTCACGGCAACGATCTCACGCTTCTCCTTCAGCGCGATCAACATGTGCAGGCTGTAATCGATCCCCGTCCCGGCGATCAGCGGGAAGGCTGCGATATTCGCCATGTTCAGCGGTCGATCAAAGAATCGCAACACCGCGAGCGTCGCGCACATCGCCAGCAGCAGACTCACGACCGCGATCAAAACATCGCGCCAGTGGCGGAGAACGATGATCAATGACACCAGCAGAGCAGCCGCCACTGGCCAGCTTTCATAGAGGGCATCATCCTTTGCCGCCTGGGAAATCGCCGGGCCAAGCGGGATCCAGCCGCTGAGACTTGCTGAGGGCGCTGCAGTCGACACCATTTCTCCCAATGTCAGGGTCCGGCTGCGCATCCATGCCTGACCTTTTTCCGTGAAGAAATTCTTCGATGGCCGGGTGATGTGAATGGTTCCCAGTCCGAACCATTTTCCATCCGCATGGGACAACACCCGCCTGACAAAGCCGGGGAACTTGCCATCGTCTCCTGTCGCCTGCCCTGTCAGAAACTGCTTTTCCAGCCATTCGTTTACATCGCCGAAAAGCACGAGCGATTCTGGTTCGAACCCCGCCTTATCTGCTGCGGCTTCCAGCTGGGAGCGTTGCTCGACGAACCACGCCAACACCGCTTTGTTCTTCTCCTGCCGCTCGTCATCCGGGAGCAGCGCAGCCGGAAGCCACCAGCGCACTTTGCCATAGTAGTCGGTATCGGCAGCCTGCATCGCCTGTTCCAGATTGCCGAATGCACTACGGATTCCACCCAGCGTTTCGTCCTCAACCACCACCGGAAACATCACCTCGGTGCGCTTCCCCATCGAATTCTGAATCACGTCCCAGGCTTCCAGAGCATCACTGTGGCGCGGGCGCATCGAGGACATACTAGGATCAAATCGAGGCAACCCTTTGACGGCAAAAACCAGAACGATGCACACGATCAGAAGGATCGAAAACACAGCACCGTTACGGCTTGAGTGCAGGCGCGGCACAGGAAGTGGTGACAGATTCAACGAAGACATCGGCTTCGAAACCAGAGACGGCGCAATCTCGGCAAACACCCAGAGCATGATCGCCGCGCCAACGATCGTCCCGCACGCAACCAGCAATCCGAACTGCCGCAGCCCCGGAAAACTTCCCAGCGCCATCATCCCGAACACCACCGCCGTGGTGATCGATGCCCCAATAATTCCCATGCGAACCCTTGCCCGAATGCCTGCTCCATCCAGTTCCGGATGCAGCATGGCGTAGCGATAAATCAATGCCCCATAGTCCACCACCAATCCCTGAACGACTGCGGCAAATCCCATACTCATTGCCGTGATCGATCCAAACATGATCCCTCCAATCGCCAGCGTGATTCCCACCGTCAGCAATATCATCAACATGACGTTCACCAGTGGCTTCAGCGTTCGCAGCACGACGAGGAACAGCAACGCGATCAGGACAAATGTCAGGATGCTGGTATTCGTAAAGTCGCCCTCGATCCCCGTTCCCGTCTCGGCCATGAACGCCGGCTCACCGGTGATCAGGACTTCGGGAACCGCCAGACCTTCCGCGGCTCGGGATTGCGCCCATGCCTCCGCTGCTGATCGCACCTCTGTCACCCATTTATCAGCTGCACGATACCCAACCATCGCCTCGGGTAGCGGGACGAGTTCAATGATCTTCAAGCTTCCGTCATTCGCCATCGCCGAGAACGGCCCCGATTCGTCGGACATGTCGAGTCCCGCAACTGTGGTCAATCCGAACGGGTCGTAGGCAGCCACCTGGAGCTGAGCAATATCGAACGTGGAGCCCATGCCATCGATCACATCGGACAACGTCTGATCAATCGTCTCCGGTTGCAGCCCGGCCAGCCATTGTTCCAATTTCTCAGGATCGGAATTCGTCAGCATCCAGCCCAGCGAACTCGCGCCGTTCCGCAGCGCATCTCGCATCGAATCGCCTTCCACGGAATGCGCGAGCCCTTCCGTCGAGCGAAAAATCGCTCCCAGAGACTCGGCAGCCTCGCTCAGGATGTCCGCCGTATCGGGAGTCATCTCAAGATCTGGAGACTCGGGATCGGGATCGAGATCATCGCCCAATACCTCCGTCTCCGTGGCGATCGCCCCCTCCCCCTGCGGCAACCGCAGAGCCACGATCAATTTCCCCTCATCCTGAAACCGTTCCCGCAAGGTCTTCAGGCTTTGCAGCTCAGGCAGGTGCTGCGGCATCAAATTCAGAACATCCGCTTCGATCCGCAGACGCGGAATGGCAACCCCAAGCAGAACTGCGGTAATAGCAAATACAACACAAAGACGGCGACGAACAGACATACGGGAGGGCGGGAACGATGGCTACGTTTGACCGAAGTCCCCTCCTTGTCCAGACTTGTCCAGACTTAGGAAAAACCTCCATCTCAAACCTGAACTTCAACTCCAACCTGAACCTTAGCTTAACTTAAGACCGCCCCACCACCGCAGCGAAACGCAACGAAACGGATACCGGCTCGGTTCAGGTTGAAGGCAAATGGGGTGGCGCATTCGACGCCGGAGGCGTCACAGCGGAACCGAACCCGCACCGGGCTTTAAGATCTCGGAGCAACTCAACTTAGTCCTGTTCACCGGGCGGCTTCCACTTCCATTGCTCGTCGAAAAAGCCGGCATCCTCAATGCGCCCCGGCACCCGCGTTCCCGGAGGGGTCGACAAATCGACGATCGCCCAGTCGGGAAGTTTTGGCACCTGACGCGCATTGTTCAGGTAGTCGTACTCACGAAAAGTTACGCCGCTATTGATCAC
>JAQCER010000752.1 GCA_027618625.1 Verrucomicrobiota bacterium | reverse complement strand
CGCCGGTAAATCGCGGGAAACACCGGCGGCTAGCGCCGAACCGCTCAGTTTGAGTTCGAGAAGTGGCCAAGTAAAAGCCTATCGGGAAGCACTGCCAAGTGCCTTGGCTTGCCCGCACCGACCCATGAGCGCCTGATCCAAGATCCTGCCAGGGTGCCAGGGTCAAACTACTTGTAATTCACCAGCCCCGGGTGGATATTCTTTGGTTGCAACTCATTGTCTCCGCTCAAGTTCTCCCCACCCAGCCAGAACGCCATGCCTGAAAAACACAGACTCGGTTCTATGCATCAAAATTCATCGCCTGCCATGATGACTCGGCGTCGATTTGTTGCGACGACGGCAGCTTGTGGTGGCGCGCAGGTTTTGGGAGTGGGGAGTTCGCTGGCAGCGCAGCCGAAACGGCCGAAGATCGCGGCTTTGACGACGATCTATCAAAAATACTCGCACGCCCAGCATATCGTCGACCGCTTCCTGGAGGGATATGGTTGGGAGGGACGCCATCATCGACCAGAGATGGATGTCGTGTCGCTGTATGTCGAACAAGTTGGCGAGAATGACCTGAGCCGCGAACGATCCCGGCGGCATGCACAACTCAAGATCTATCCTTCGATCGCCGAGGCCCTGACGCTTGGCGGCACGAACTTGGCTGTTGATGGTGTTCTGCTCATTGGTGAACACGGAAGTTATCCGACTAACGAACGAGGTCAAACGCTTTATCCTCGCTATGAGTATTTCCAGCAAGTCGTCGACGTCTATCGGCGTTCCGGCCGAACGGCACCCGTTTTTAATGATAAGCATCTCTCTTGGAATTGGGAGTTTGCCAAGGAGATGTATGATACGGCCAAGGAGATGGATTTTGGCTTCATGGCGGGTTCATCCCTACCGGTTACCTGGCGTCAGCCCTCCATAGACTTGCCGTTGGGCGAACCGGTCAAGGAGGCGGTATGCATTTGGAGTGGCGGAGTGGATGGCGGCGACATTCATGTATTCGAAGCAATGCAGTCGATTGTCGAGAGACGCAGCGGCGGCGAAGTGGGCGTATTGTCAATTCAAGCCCTCCGCGGTGAATCCTTCTGGAAAGCGTTTGCGGCCGGCTCATGGGAAGCTGGCGGCTGGGATGATGAACTTCTGGATGCTGCTCTGGCGCGAAGTCACATGTTGACCCCAGCCAAATCTACCTACAACCACGTCTTTCCGACTCGCGATGATATCAAACGAATGGTTCCAGACTCTTACGCGTATCGAGTCGAATACGCTGATGGGTTAAAGGCGACCGTGATTCAGTTTCAAAGTACCGACGGCCAATCGTTGGTCGGTGATCCCAATCTGGCTGCCAGGTTGGGAAATGGACAAGTGTTTTCACTGCTGTTCTACTTGCCCTATCGTTCGTTACGCAACTTCTTTAGTCCGCAAGTCCATCACATCGAATCGTTGTTTTCAACCGGCAAGTCGCCCTACCCCATTGAAAGAACTTTGTTGACCACTGGACTGACAGCGGCTGGAGTCGAGTCGCTTCATTTGGACGGCAAGAAACTATCGACGCCCCACTTGGCGATCAAGTATCAACCAGTTCCCGAATCGCTTTTCTGGAGAACCTAGATGATCGATCGTCGCAACTTTATCTACACGATTGGCGCGGTAGGTGCATCTGCCGCAGTGAGTAGGGGGCAAACGCAGACACCCGCCCAAGCGTCTGCAGATGGGCAAAAAAAGCGAATCGCCATCGTCACCACGCTGTGGGAATATCTCTCGCATGGTCAACACATGGGGGATCGCTTCTTAGTGGGGTATCCGATGGATGGGCTTTGGCAACCGCCGCGTACGCAAGTTGTCTCAGCTTTTGTCGCTCAGCAGCGCGAAAATGACTTGAGCGTCAGACGATCCCAGGACCATGGCTTCAATCTCTATCCCACGATTGCAGATGCACTACGATGTGGTGGCCATCAGCTCGCCGTTGATGGCGTGGTGGTGATCGGCGAACATGGCGACTATCCGTTGAACGAGAAAGGGCAGATTCTCTATCCTCGGTTCGAGTTCTTTCAAGAGGCGGTGAGAGTGTTTGAGCAGGATGGACGAGCCGTGCCGATGTTCAACGACAAGCACCTGTCCTACAGTTCGAAGCTGGCAGCGCAGATGGTCGACGATTCCAAACGCCTGGACTTCCCCTTTCTTGCCGGCTCATCGATACCCGTCACGTTTCGGAATCCGTCGGTGGACCTGCCTTATGGAGCTGAGGTGGCAGAGGCCTTGGCGATTGGCATGGGAGGTGTTGATCACACGGCATTTCATGTGTACGAGGGACTGCAAGCAATGGTCGAGCGAAGACGCGGCGGCGAAACGGGTGTGCGATCCGTCCAATTGCTCGAAGGAGAAGCGGTTTGGCAGGCGGGTCGCGAGGGACGGTGGTCGCTCCGGCTGCTGGAGGCGGCGCTCTCACGGTCCGATTCGTTGGGTGGTGATTCGGATTTGGATTCTCGGCCTCAGGACTTGGTGCGGAACGGCAAGTTACCGGAGCTGATCGAAAAGGACGAGCCGCCTGTGGCAATCATGATCGAATACAACGACGGCCTGCGCGCCGCTGTGTTGATGCTCAACGGCGTCTTAGGCGATTTCAATGCCGCCATTCGACTGAAGAATGATGAGGTCATTTCGACTCAGTTTTATACGCCACCTGAGCCCAATGTGGTCTATTCGGGCCGACTGATGGCACACGTGGAAGAGATGATCGTGTCGGGGAAAGCACCCTATCCTGTCGAACGAACTCAGTTGACAAGCTCCGTGATTGAACGTGCCCTGGACTCGCGATTGGCGGGGTTTCGAAGTCTCGAGACTCCCGAGTTGAATGTCCGGTATCAAGCCCCCGACCGCACGTTGTTTGCTTCCTGATCATGTTGCACATCCACCGAATCACTGAATCACTGTGCTGACCGGGATCGGTTGCCTTTTGACCCTCCATTCACTGTGCGCGCAACTGCCTAGCGAGTGCCTGGGCGGAAATGTCTACGAGCCTATGATAGCTGAATAAGGATGTCTTGGAGGGGATTGAA
>JAQCER010000751.1 GCA_027618625.1 Verrucomicrobiota bacterium | reverse complement strand
CGCGTGATGCGAGCCGCTACGGAACTTGGAATTCGGACCGTCGGCATCTACGCGCAGGAAGACCGCTTTTGCACCCACCGTTTCAAGGCTGACGAGGCTTACGAACTGAATCCGGACAAGGGGCCGGTCGGAGCGTATCTGGATGTCGAGGGAATCGTAACCCTGGCAAAGGAAAAAGGTGTCGATGCGATTCATCCGGGCTACGGATTCTTGTCCGAGAGCCCAGAGCTGGCCCGTGCCTGCCGGGACGCGGGAATTCTGTTCGTGGGCCCGGAGCCAGAAGTGCTCGATCGCATGGGAGACAAAACCGAGGCCCGCAAGGTCGCAGATCAGGTCAAAGTGCCAACGTTGGCTGGAACGAAGGACGCCATCACCAGCAAGAAGATCGCCCTTACGGTCGCACGCAAAATCGGATTTCCGCTAATCATCAAGGCCGCCTTTGGCGGCGGCGGGCGTGGCATGCGCGTGGTGCAGGAAGAGAAGGATCTGGAGCGGCTGCTCGATGAGGCGCAGACGGAGGCAAAGCGCGCGTTCGGCAATGGAGCGGTGTTCCTGGAGCGATTTGTGCGCAAGGCCAAGCACATCGAAGTCCAGATCCTCGCAGACAAGCACGGCAACATCCTGCACTTGTTTGAGCGGGACTGTTCCGTTCAGCGTCGGCACCAGAAAGTCATCGAGATGGCGCCCAGCTACGGAATCGAGCAGTCAGTGATCGATGGATTGTACGATGCCTCATTGAAGATCGCAAGGGCCGTCAATTACACGCATGCGGGGACCGTTGAATTCCTCGTCGATGCCGAGACCGGCGACTGGTTCTTCATTGAGATGAATCCGCGGATTCAGGTAGAGCACACGGTCACTGAGGAAGTGACCTCAGTGGACATTGTGCGTTCTCAGCTTCAGATCGCCATGGGTCACCAGTTGCATGACGAGGCCATGGACCTCCCGGTGCAGTCGGAGTTGACGATGAGTGGATTTGCCATCCAGTGCCGGATTACCACCGAGGATCCGGAAAACCAGTTTACGCCGGACTTCGGCCAGATCCTCACTTATCGCAGCCCCGGGGGGTTCGGCGTGCGTCTTGACGGTGCCCTGGGAACGGCGAACGCAGTGATCACGCCGTACTATGATTCGATGCTGGTAAAGTTGACAGTCTTCGGTCGGGACTTCAAAAACGCCCTCGATCGAATCGATCGCTGTCTGCATGAGTTCCGAATCCGTGGCGTGAAGACGAACATTCCGTTCCTTCTCAACGTTGTAAATGACCAGGAATGCAGGGATGGACTGGCGACGACCCGATTTATCGACGAGAACCCGAAGCTGTTCCTGTTCAAGGCACGCAAGGACCGTGCGACCAGGTTGCTCGACTACATTTCGGACGTGACGGTCAATGGCAACCCGCACGCCAAGGGACACAAGATCAAGGTAGCCTTTCCTCCTCCACTTCTGCCAAAGTGGGACCACACTGCAAAGCCTAAGCCTGGAACGCGCGATCGCCTGCTGAAGCTAGGGCCCGAGAAATTCTGCGAATGGGTGACCAGTCAGAAGCGCCTCCTGATCACTGACACTACCTTCCGTGATGCGCATCAATCACTCCTGGCGACGCGGGTGCGCAGCTACGACATACTGAAGATTGCCGATGCTGTCGCGCGACGCACGCCAGACCTGTTTTCGCTGGAGATGTGGGGCGGTGCGACTTTTGATACTGCCATGCGCTTCCTCCGGGAAGATCCCTGGGAACGCCTGGCAGAATTGCGCCAACGGATTCCGAACATCTGCTTCCAGATGCTGTTCCGTGGTTCGAACGCGGTTGGATACACTAACTATCCCGACAACGTGGTGACCGGGTTCATCAAACATGCCGCCGCCAATGGCATGGACATCTTCAGGATTTTCGATTCGCTGAACTACACGCCGAATCTGAAGGCTGCAATGGAGGCCGTGCACGACACTCACGCGATCTGCGAAGCGACGCTGTGCTACACTGGCAACATCCTCGACAAGACGCGCGACAAGTTTTCGCTGAAGTATTACGTCAGCCTGGCGAAAGAGTTGGAGAAAATGGGTGCGCACATGCTTGCGATCAAGGATATGGCCGGGCTTTGTCGGCCGTATGCCGCGACGAAGCTGGTGAAGGCGCTGAAGGATGCGGTGGGCATCCCGATTCACTTCCACACGCACGATACCAGCGGCCTTAATGCTGCAAGTATCCTCTGCGCTGCCGAAGCAGGTGTGGACGTGTGCGATGCAGCCATTGCCAGTATGAGTGGTGGCACCAGCCAGCCGAACCTGAATAGTGTCGTTGCCGCGCTGCAGCACTCGCCCCGCGATACCAGACTTGATCTCGAAGCTCTGAATGAATACTCGGACTACTGGGCCGGTGTGCGCGCCTACTACAAACCATTCGATACCAGCGAACCTTATGGTACTGCAGAAGTGTATCTGCACGAGATGCCCGGTGGCCAGTACACGAACTTGAAAGAGCAGGCCTGTGCCATGGGTATCGGTCATCGCTGGCCCGAGATCGCGCGTTGCTACGCGGAGGTGAACCAGCTGTTTGGTGACATTGTTAAGGTAACGCCTTCGTCGAAAGTGGTCGGAGACATGACGATGTTCCTCATCGCAAAGGGAATCAGCCCGGAGAACGTGGTGAACATGCCAAAGAACACATCATGGCCGGAGTCGGTGATTGACATGTTGATGGGCGGACTGGGACAACCCATGGGAGGATGGCCGAAAGATGTGCAGAAAGCGATCCTCGGCAATCGCAAACCAACCACGAAACGACCTGGTCAGCTGGCAAAGGCCGTTAAGCTGCCGGAGGTGCGTGCGAACCTTGAAAAGGAGCTGGGCCGCGAACCTACCGAGAACGAAGTCTGGAGCTATCTGATGTACCCGCAGGTGTTTCTGGACTACGCCGCTTTCAGGGATCAATACGGAGACGTCAGCGTCCTTCCGAGTCCGGCATTCTTCTTTGGGTTACTTGAGCAGGAGGAGATCACTGTCGATATCGAACCTGGAAAGACCCTGTTCGTAAGGTTGTACAACA
>JAQCER010000750.1 GCA_027618625.1 Verrucomicrobiota bacterium | reverse complement strand
TCGCGGATGCTGATGGATACTGGCATCGGCCAGGCCGCCTACTCGATCCTTGAGCAGGGCAAAATTGACCAGCTGCTCAGTTCTCGCCCGGAAGATCGGCGCGCAGTTTTCGAGGAAGCGGCTGGCATTACCAAATTCAAGTCGGAGAAGCGTGAGGCGCTGCGAAAGCTTGAATACACCGAGGCGAACCTGTTGCGGGTGTCTGACTTGCTGGCTGAGCACAAGCGCCGCATTTCGTCCTTGCAGCGCCAGGCCGCGAAGGCGCGTCGCTATCAGGCGCTCCTGACGGATGTGCGGACACTGGATACGCACCACAGCTTCCGACGCTATGAGGAAATGTCTGCAGAGAAGGCAGAATTGGTGACCTCGATTGAATCGCTGCGCCAGGAGCAGGAGCAGGTGCAGGCCAGCATCGATGACCGTGAACAGCGGATCACCGAGCAGCGCGAAGAGCTGCGGGGACTGGAGGAGCAACTTTCGCTCACTCAGCAGCGCATCAGCGATCAAAACCATCAGATCCAGGGAGCCACCAACAGGATCGAATTCAATGAAGAACGTCGCCGGGAACTCCAGTCTCTCATTGACCAGAACGAAATTGAGATTGAGTCCGCGAAGGTCAAACTTGTCTCGCAAGAAGAAGAGCTGGCCGCTACACAGACGGCTCTGACAGAGATTGCCGAAACGCTTCGAGTCCAGGAAGGCAAAATCGAAACGTTCCGGGAGACGAACGATAACATCCGCCATGAGCGCGAGAAGGTGGAGCACGAGCTGAGGCAATTGAGGCAGCAGGCGCACGAGACCGAGTCCCAATTGGCCAAGATCGAGGCGCAACTTGGCAGCAATCGCTCGCAGGCAGAAACGGATCAACGGCGCTCGGAGCAGCTTCTGGCTGAATTCGCGCGCTTCGTGGACGAGAAGACCGAGAAGGAACAGGACGAACAGAAGTTTTACGCCGAGATCGATGCTGCGAAGTCGAGAGTGGCACAGTTCGAGGCAAGCGTGCGAGAGCTGAACGAGCAAGTGAAGACCGTGCAGCAGGAGCGCAATGAGATGGAGGACAAAGTGAGGATCGTGAACCGCGAGGTGTCCGGCAAAAAATCCCGACTGGATGTGTTGCGCCAGATGGTGGTTTCGGGAGAGGGATTTAAAAAGGGGACGCAGGCCGTGCTCCGCGGATTTCAGGACGACCAGGAACTTCGTGAGCAGGTTCACGGTGCCTTGTCATCGTTTATCAAGGTCGAGCCGGAGTTCATCACTGCTGTGGAAACGGCAATGGGTGATCATTTGCAGACAGTCGTGGTGGGGAATGCAGAGGCGGCACGAAAAATTGTCGTTGCGCTGAAGGACGGCGGACTGGGCGAGGCTGCAGTTTTGCCGAAAGAGTTTCTTGATGATGTGTCTGCCTCGGGCGCACCCCGCACGCTCCCTGTCGGAGCTGTCTGCTGGGCGCTCGACAAAGTGGAGGCACGCGAGACGGTAGCTCCATTTCTTCGCAAGCTCATCGGCAACGTTGTGGTTGTGGCATCGTTAGAAGACGCCATCCAGTTCCGCTCGGAGCACAAGCACCTGGCATTTGTAACCATCGATGGCACATGCCTGAGCGATCGTGGCGTCATTTGGGGTGGGCGCAGTGTTGAGGATTCTGGCTCGGTGCTGCGGCGCCAGCAGGAGATCGCTGAGCTGGACTCGGAGTGCCGCGAATTGCAGGAAAAACTTGTCTGGCATGAAGCTGCTCTTGAGGAAATCACGCAGGGATTCAATGAGCTGCGAGCCCGAATCAGTGAGGACAGCCAGCACTTGCAGGAGGCGCGTGTCTACGAGTCGACTCTACAGGGCCGCCTCTCCGCAGTGCAGCGTGAAAGCCACCAACTGAAGAGCAAGATCGAAGGTATCGACTGGGAGCAGGGGGAGCTCGCTCAGCGACTTGGCGCGTTGAGTGTGGCTGTCGAAGGATATTTATCCAGTCGCACAACTCATGAGAAGAATCGCGAGCAGTTGGAGGTCCGGGTGCAGGAGCTGGACGCACAGTTGGACACCATTTCTCAACGCGAAGCTGCATCGAACGATGAGCTCGGCCAGATGCGCACAACGCTCGCCGTGGAGCAAAGAGCAGAGCAGGCTTTGCGCCAGCAGTGCGCCCCCATGGTGACCCGGGTTCAGGAACTCAAAGACCTGCTGGTGCAGCGGAGTGGTGAAATTGAGAGCTACCGCGAGCGCAATATCTCAGCCGGTCGTGATTGCGAGCGCCTTCAGGCCGACATTGAGAAGGCACGAGGAGTGGTGGAGCAATTTGCCAGCGAACTCCAGAAGATGGGCGAGTCTCGAGACGAAAGATCAAGGGCCATCCGTGACTTGGAGCGAGAGCTGGGAGCGGCACGCAAGCAGATCGCAGTACTGGCCGAGCAGCGTGGTAACGAAGAGGTGAAATCGGAAAAGATTGATCTCCGGATCGAAAGCTTGACGACGTATGTGCGTGAGCGCTACCAGGTCGATCTCACCACCTTTGAGCAGGATTTTCATGGTCTGTTGTTGGTCATCGAAGAGCAGAAGAAAGCATTCGGTCGACGCAGCAAACGCCGGGCAACGTTGGCCTCGAAGGGCGAGGGGGGCGAAAACGGCGACGACGTCCAAGACGGTGACGAAGAAGATGATGGTGACGCAGCTACAGAAATCGAAGACGCCGTGGCTGAGCAGGCGGATTCGGGCTCTCTGGAACAGGAAGCCGTTGCCGTTGCTGAAGCGGACGACCTCGACGCGAGCGATGACCCGGCGGCTGACGAGAATTTGGAAGCGCTGCAAGCTGCTGCTGCGGAGGGCGAAGAGGCTCTCGCGGAAGAGGAGATGGAGGCAATAGATGCCGACAGCGAGAAAGTTGAAATTGTAGTCGATGAAGGGCCAGACTGGGAATTTATCCAGTCAATCCTGAGCGAGTTGAAACAGCGACTGGACTCCATGGGGCCGGTCAACCTCGCCGCGATCGCCGAGTATGAAGAGTTGGAGGCTGATCTTGAGCGGCAGCAGAAAGACTACGACGACCTCGAGAACTCTAA
>JAQCER010000749.1 GCA_027618625.1 Verrucomicrobiota bacterium | reverse complement strand
AAGGCCAAGGCGCTCGAGGACGAAGTGAGGGAGGCTAACCGCAAGAGGGAGCTGGCGCAGGCAAAAGAGCTGGCCGATGTGCGCACGCGTTCCGCGACGAAGGCGCGCTTCTTTGCCTTCATGCTCGGCTTGTTGGCTGTTTTGTTAGGATGTGCGGCAGTGGTGGCATTCGTTCTCCTCTCCTTTGCAATCACGCAAAGCTCGGAAGCGAAGCGTGAACGGGGCAAGGCGGAAGAGGCCCGCCGAGACGCCGATGAGGCGAATCGCAAGCTCAGCAGGACATTCAGCCAGTCCACCTATTCGCTCGGGCAGGAGGCTGCCGAAGAGGGAAGATACAGTGAAGCGCTCGCCTATTTTGCCCGCACACTGGAGATGGATCCATCGCAGACTCCTGCGGCTGACCGGGTCTATTCCATTCTCACGCAGGTGAGTTTGCCCGGGCTATCGATGACGATCAAGGATGAGCGGGAACTGGTGGCCGTAGCCTTCAGTCCTGATGGGAAGCTGCTGGCCACAGGTTCCCGCGATGACATGTTACGTGTTTACAACATCGACCAGGGGGCGTCCGTGGCTAAGTTCAAGTTTGGCAGGCGCGTCGCCTCAGTGGTGTTCAGCGCCGATGGACGTTATCTTGCGGCTGGCAGTCACGACACCAATGCCGCCATCTTTGACATGGAGACGAAGAAGCAGATTGGGCCACCGCTCGAACACGCGGGTGAGGTGAATGTGGTGGCGTTGAACCGCGATGCCAGTCTGCTGACAACGGGAGCCACTGATGGAATGGTGCGCGTCTGGGAGATTCCCTCGGGAATCCTTCGCTATGCCTTTGCACACAGGGATGGACAGGACGTGCTCGATGTGCAGTTCTCGCCGCAGGGGAATGTGATTTTGAGTGCTTCAGAGGATGGGACGGCGCGTTTGTGGGACGGTGACAGTGGCGCGCAGCTTCATCTTTTCGAACACAATGCGAGCGTGCGTGCAGCGCGATTCAATCGACAGGGAACCTTGTTAGTGACAGCATCTGAAGATGGCACGGCGCGGGTGTGGGATGTCGAAAATGGTCGGCCAGAGTCCGAGCCGCTGCGCCACGATCGCGCAGTAAGGGCAGCGGCATTCAGTCCTGACAGCGCGTTTGTCCTTACCGGTGCGGAAGATGATGGTGCCCGCCTGTGGGAGGTGCGGACGGCAGCTCAAGTGCACCGCTGGGGGCATCGGGAGCAGGTCAACGATGTGACGTTCAGTCCAGACGGGAAGCTGGCCGTCACCGCTTCAGACGACAAGACGGCGCGCATTTGGGAGGTCGCCTCCGGACGTGAAATCTCCGGGTCACCGTTGATCCATAGCAAGGAAATCAGCAGAGTGGAGTTCAACGCGGATGGTCGCTGGCTGGCGACGATGGCTGATGATCATGTGCGGATCTGGTACTTTGAAGATCAGCGGCAGTTCCCTGCCGTGATGGGCGCTCGGCGCGTGCAATGTGGAGCACTCAGTCCGGATGGAGCCTGGGTGGCAACGGGTGCTGTCGATGGACAAGTCGCGGCGTGGGATTCCACTACGGGCCAGGCCCTGTGGCCCATTCCAGGCCGCCGGCATGATGGGGCGGTGGTGCGTGTGGCGATCAACCGCGAGGGAACGCTGATCGCCAGCTCTGGAGAGGATGGGCTGGTATGCGTGTGGGATGCGGCGTCGGGCAGCCTGGTTGGAGCACCTTTGGTTCACAAGGACCGGGTCAACTGGGCTGAGTTCAGCCCGGATTCCAAATCGGTAGCTACCGCTTCCAACAGTAATCGACTGCATCTCTGGCGCACCGCCGACGGGAAAATGCTCGCCGAATGGGTGCAGGCAGGAGATTGTTTTTCGGTAACATTCGACCCCACCGGGAAGCGGATGCTGTCCGCAGGAAATGACGGAACTGCTCGATTATTCAACATCCAGGATGGCAAGGAAATCGCAAGCTATCGGCACGAAGGCGATGTGGTGCGCTCAATGATCAGCCCTGACGGTCGCTACATTGCAACGGTGTCCGCGGATTTTACCGGCAGAATTCTCAACGCACGAACACTGGAGCCAATCGGGCAACCGCTCGACCATAATAATGAGCTGACCTGTCAGGATTTTAGTCCCGATGGTCGACTCGTTGCAACCGGAGGAGCCGACAATCGCGCGCGCATCTGGTCGATTCCGAACGGTGAGCCGCAAGGGCGGCCGCTCGTGCATGACGCTGCTGTTTTGTGGATCGACTTCAGTCGCAACAGTGGCCGGATCTTGACGTGTTCTGAGGATGGAACGGCGCGTGTGTGGGATACGCTTGAAGGGGCTCCTGCATCCCAGAAGCTCCAGCATGGCGGGCCGGTGATCTATGGCGAATTCACGCCGGACGGTCGCCGTGTGTTGACCATCAGCAGTGATGGGCTTGCTCGCCTGTGGAGTGTTGGTCCGGGTGGTTCGAACGAGTTCGTCCCTGCGGAATTCACCAATTTTGTGCAGGCCACGGGCGGTGTTCGATTGACCGATCGTAACGCACTCGTCCCCATCGACTCGGACGAACGTCAGGCGATTTTTTCCGATGTGGGGCTTGCCGATGGCGACGACCCTTACATTGCATTCGCTCGCGATTTTACCCGCAAGCAACTGGATCGGACACCAGATCCTGCCGAGGAGGGGCAACAATCGCGCCGTGCATACGCCAGGGCATTGATCGAAAGCGATTCTCTGAAGAACATGGAGACTGCACTGGAGCTGGAGCCTGAAAATGCGCTGGCCTTTGCCAAGCGTGCTGCATTGCGGCTTGATGGATCCGGCGGCTCGGGAGGCGCGAGTACCAGTGCGACGCCGCAGTCACTGGCAGACATTCAACAGGCGGAGCTGCTTGGTTCTGACAACAGCGAGGTCCTCGTGAACACGGGCATTGCTTACCTCCAGATGCAGCAACCGGAAGAAGCCCTGCGCGTCTTTGATACCGCACTGGAGCTCGCTACAGGAGGCACATTCCGGACGGTGAGCAAAGAGCGCTTTCTGGGCCATGTGGCCGACGCCTTTCAAACGCTGGC
>JAQCER010000748.1 GCA_027618625.1 Verrucomicrobiota bacterium | reverse complement strand
TCTTGTCATTGCGGTTCTCCGTTGGTTGTTTCAGTTTCGTTGTCTCGGGCGGTTGCGATCAATTGCTGAAGTCTCTCAAAATCTTCAGCCGAGAGCAGTTCCTTTTTCTTTGAAAGGTGGGCAGTGAGCGCCTTCTCGATGGATCCCTCATAAAAGGTCTCGAGCACATGTTCGAGAGCGCGCATTCCTGCCCGTGCCCGTTGCACTGTCGGCGAGAACACATATTCCCGACCCTGAAGCTTCTTCCGCTTTACATGGCCTTTGTCTTCGAGAATCTGCAGAAGCGTGCGCACCGCGTTGCTCGATGGTGGATCGGTCAGTCCCTCCCGGATCTGAGCGGTCGTCGCCGTTCGCATGTTGTAGAGCACATCCATGATCTGCCGTTCCCGCCGTGAGAGTTGTGATGGTTCTGCCATAAAATATCGATCGTTGCACCAAAGTTTTGGTGATAGTCGTCGCAATGTCAACCTTGAAACACCAAAAAATTGGCGTAGCGGGATTTTTTCTTCTTCGCGAGAAGCGATGGGGCCATGAAGTTGCGTTGCAATTCGTCGATCTCCGTGGTTGCATGCGCCGTGCACGATGTCTGAACAGGCTCATGATCAACGCCGGATGGGTTCCGGCCAGGATGGCGAGATCGACAAGCGGTTCCTCGCCGACTTGCCGGAGAAGTATGTGCGTGAGTTTCCCGAAGTGCGGGAGCGGCTGGTGTGCATGATATCAGACATGGATCAAGCTGGCAACTTTGCACCGGCGTGGTTGGTCGTGACCGCCGAGGTGGTGCTGGTTTTTGAAGAATTGGCGGCCCCGGTACGGCTAGCGCTGTCCGACATTGTAGAAGTGGAAGTAGACGAATTGTTCAGTGCTGGACGGCTTGTTGCCAAGACGTCGATGGGCGATGCCGTTTCGCTGATCACTTACAGTCGGAATCTGGTGCCCGAATTTGCAGCGGCCGCACGGATCATCGACAATCTTTCCAGCGGGCGTGGGCTGGTTTACCCGGAGCTGGAAGGCCCGGCCATGAGCGACAGCGGCGTCCCTCTGCCACGGCGAGGCGGACACAGTCCCATGGATGTTCCGCGATGGAAAATCCTCGGACGCTTGACCGAGTTCCTGGTGCCCTATCGAGGCAAGGTCATCGCGTTGATGGTGTTGATCTTCATCTCCGTGCTGGCGCAAATGGCGACGCCGTTGCTGACGAAATACATCGTCGATGGAATCTTACGCAATGCTGCCGCGAACCAGGCCGGTGTGGTTGAGGCGGGTGAGCGACTCGACTTCTACGTGACACTGATCGCGCTGTCGTTCGTGGTGATTTTGCTGACAAGATTGTGGGCGAATTCGCTCAAAGTCTGGATCAGTGGACGTCTCACCGCTGATCTTCGCGGGCACTTGCATCGGAAAATGCAGAGGCTGAGCATGGACTATCACAATAAGCGCGAGAGTGGCGAGCTGGTCGGGCGGGTGATGGGGGACACCGCGGAACTCCAGCACTTCCTGGTCGATGGCGTTCCGTTCCTGTTCGTGAACGTGCTTTCGTTTATCGGAATAGGCACCATCCTCGTCTGGCTGCACCCATTTCTCGCATTGTGCGTGTTCTTCCCGGTGCCGTTTCTCCTGGGAGGTGGCACCTGGTTCTGGAAGAAGCTGATTCCATTGTTTCACAAGCGTGGAAACCGCAGCAGCGTCCTGCACAGTTCTCTGGGCGAGAGCATTCGCGGTGTAAAGGCCATCAAGGCCCTGGGACAGGAAGAGCGTCGGCATCAGGCTTTCGAATCGAGCAATGAGAATTTCTTTGATGTGTCGTTCCGGGTCGATCGAACGTTTATCCGATTCTTTGAAGTCATGGCCCTGTTCATGGGATTTGGAACCGTCGCAGTGTGGTACTTCGGCGGGCACTCGATTCTGGCGCAAAACTCGAACTTCACCTTTGGCGATCTCATCGCATTCATCGGCTACATGGCCATGTTTTACGGGCCCCTTCAGTGGTTCACTGCTGTCGTGAACTGGATGACGCACGCTTTTGCTTCGACTGAGCGCATCCTTCAGGTGCTCGATCAAAAATCAGAATCTTATGATGTGCCCGGTGCCATCGCCCTGCCCGAAATTAAAGGAGCGGTGGTTTTTGACAATGTCAGGTTCAGCTATAGCCGTGGCAAAGAGGTGATCCGCGGAATCTCGTTTGCGATCGAGCCCGGGCAGATGATCGGTCTGGTCGGCAAGAGTGGCGCAGGAAAAAGCACGATCATCAACCTCGTCTGTCGATTCTACGATCCAGATTCCGGCCGCATTTTGATCGACGGGCATGATCTTCGAGACTTGAAGTTGAGCGACTGGCGCAAGCACATCGGCATCGTGATGCAGGATCCGTTTTTGTTTAGCGCCAGCGTTGCGGAAAACATTGCCTACGGCGCGCCCAATTCCACGTTCGACGACGTGGTCAGGGCTGCGCGGGCGGCCAAAGCGCACGAGTTCATCCTCGAGAAAGAAGAAGGCTACGATACGGTGCTGGGCGAGGGCGGAGTTGAGCTGTCAGGAGGGGAACGGCAGCGGATCGCGATCGCGCGGGCGATCCTCAATGACCCGCCAGTGTTGATTCTCGACGAGGCCACATCCGCCGTCGATTCCGAAACCGAAAAGGCGATTCAGGAAGCGATTGCTACCCTGGTCAAAGGCCGGACAACTATTGCCATTGCACACCGTCTGGCAACGCTGCGCCATGCAGATCGCCTGGTTGTCATCGAAAAGGGGAAAGTGTTAGAAGAGGGAACGCACGAGGATTTGCTGGCGAAACCAGGCGGGCACTTTGCGAAGCTGGTGAGTCTGCAAGCGGAGAACAATCGACTGCGTAGCGAGAGTGTGGCCTATTGTATGGATTGAATAGTGGCCTGATGGGTCACAAGAAATGCAAGAACATCGGCGACGCAGGATTCTCCATTTTCGCCCTCTATCCCCGGCTCCGCCCGCCCCTTGAACCCTAATCAATGTTTCAATAACTGTAATGCACCTACCAGGCAGGGCTTACGCATTAAAACAGCTAGAAAACATGGAA
>JAQCER010000747.1 GCA_027618625.1 Verrucomicrobiota bacterium | reverse complement strand
TGCAGTCGTGAAGGCTTTTCCTCCGTGCCCCACTGGTCGGGCGGCGGCGCAAAGCCAACGAGCCCTTCATCCGCCCAGCCGTGATAATGACCTTCAAACTTCAAAATGAGCGAGCGTCCCGTATGGGCGCGGGCCAATCGCAATGCGGAGAGAACGACTTCGGTGGCGGAATTGTTGCAACGCACCAGTTCCGCCGACGGAATCATCTTCTGCAAACGCTCGGCGACTTCGATTTCCAGTTGCGACTGTGCCGCCCAATGTGTCCCCAGCCGGGCTTGTGCGGCGATGGCGTCGGCCATGCCGCTCGGGGCGTGGCCGTACAGCAGCGCACCCTGGCCGATTTGAAAGTCAATGTATTCGTTCCCATCCACGTCCCAAACACGCGGTCCGTCACCGCGTTCGAAATAGAGCGGAACGGGAAGTTCCATCTTACGGATGCCGCTGTTAACGCCGCCCGCGACACTTCGGCCGGCGCGCTCGAAAAGCTGTTGTGACTTTGGAAATGTGTAGGCCATGCGCTGAGACGGGTGCGACGCTGACAGAAAAGGGCGCATTCGTCCAGTCCCGGGCATTTCCCCATTTCCGCTCGACAACTTCTTCGGAAAATCGAAAAGCTGTGCAGGTGCGGCTCAAGGCTTCCCAATGATTATTGAAGATTCGATTCGCATATTCCCTGCCGCTGGAGCAATCCAGTGCGGTGAATGCCTTGCCGCAACACGGCAACTTCGGCATTGCGGATGCACGCATCCTGGCGCCCGGCGAGCCGGGCCGTTCGGTCATGATCATGCGTATGGCCAGTCCCGGCCAGGGCCGCATGCCTCGAGTCGGCTCGACGGGCGTGGACACCGCCGGCTTGAAACTCATTTACGATTGGATCGAATAAGTGCCACGCTAAGAACCCGCCAGACCCGGTTGGTGAGCCCTCAAACATTGAAGCTGCTTGGCGCCCTTTCTTCCGGCTGGTCCCAGAACAGCCGCAGGGCGACGTAGCCAAAAAGCGGAGTCAACCCCACCAATGCAATGCCAAGGTCGAAGGACTGCGTCTGGTCCACGTGGCGGCCAAAATACTTATGTACGGGTGAAGAGATCGCCCACACCAGTGTGGCCAGCAAGCCGGTGATCTTGCCGATATGCTGCGCCGAAATTTCCTGCACGAATGAGTAATAGCATGGGTACACCCCCAGCGCGCCCGCGCCGACGATCAGTAGCGTCGCCAGCAAAGGCCAGCCCTTCGGGAGCACGGCGACCAGAACTGTCAGCGAGGTCAGCAGAGCGCAGAACAGATACACGCGGCACTTGGCAACATGCGGGCTGAGCCCGCGACGCGCGAGCCAGAGCGAAACCGCGCCGGCGGCGATACACCCGACGTCGGTCGCAACGAAAAAAGCCGAGTTGAAGAACAGCGCTTCGCTTTCACTGTAGCCCCGCCCTTTTTGGAGGAACATCGGCAGCCACACCCGCAGAAGCTGCCAGGTTGTGTGAATGCAAAACACGATCATAAGCCCGACGGCGAAGCGGCGGCTAAAGATGGCACTCCACATCGACTCCCGGCCAGTGCTCGTCACCGACGCACCACCATTCGATTGGGACATGCCGCTCAGGTCGCGCGGACGAATTGAAGCAAACCATGCCACGACCCACAATATGCCGACCGCGCCAATTACTTGGAACGGCAAGCGCCAGCTCCCCGGCGCGTCCGTCATCATCGCGCCCATCACGAGCGGTGTGATGATGGCGCCGATGGACGCGCCGCTTTGGAGCACGCTGTTACCCATGGTGCGATCCTTCTCCGAAAGTAGGAGATGGGTTGTCTTCAGCGCACAGGGCCAGTGGCCGGCCTCAAACAAGCCCAGCAATGTGCGGCATAAGAGAAGCTGGCTGTAGTCCGTCGTCCACGCGGAGAGGAAACCCATCAGCGACCACGCGAACAGCACCGCCGGATAGAGCCAGCGAACGTTGACGCGGTCGGCGATGAAACCGAAGAGCAACGAGCCGGCGGCGAAGGCCCAGCCGAACGCGAGTTCGAGGTCGCCATATTGCTCCTTGGAGAGCTGGAACTCGTTGACGATGCGGACGGCGGCATTCGCCAGCGTCTGGCGATCCATGTAGTTGATGGTGGTGGCGAGCAGCAACAGGCCGCAGACCCACCACTTCCAGGAGCCGGTGCGCGCTGTGATCGCGGCGCTCATGGTGAGAGTGAACGGGAATGGACGGTAAATCCAGGCATCGGGCGGGCGATTCTCCATCCCCTTCCGAAGGGGAGAGATTCCATGAGCCGCCAAGACCTTCGATTTGCGCCCCGGAACCGGAGCAAACCGAACTGGTTCGCGTTAGCGTCTTGGACTGCGCCAGTCCTCTGGCGCTTTGGAATTCGTGGGTGGTCGAAAGCGCCAGAGGGCTGGTGCCCTCCAAAACCTTGCGGCGGGACGAATGAATCACGCGAAGGGAACACGGCTTGGTGCGCGTGAAGGCTCACGGAAAATAAGCGGAACCATTTACCATCTTCACGGCACCAGACTTCCTAAAAGTCTCGTCGCATTGAGCGAGATCTGTTTCTCCATGTCGTCCAAATCCTCTCCTTCGATCTCGCCGATTTCTTCGATTTCTTCGATTTCTTCGATCTGTTCGATCTGTTCGATCGGCGGGGCGTCGTCGATCTCGTCCAGAGCGGACAGGTGATTTTCCGTGAGTTCGCCAATGCGCCTTTCGATTCTTTCCGCGCGCTGGCGAAGGTTCTCGAGTGATTCCGCGATGATTTCGTGCGACTGGGCGCTAGCCCGCAGTTCCCCGAGTTCTTCCTCGATGGCCTTCATCGTTTCGTCCACCCGTTGATTCAGTTCCTGGAGAAATCCGGTTGAATACTGTCCCATCGCCCGCTCGGACGATGCCGTGGGAATCCTGGAAACGTTCTTGTTGAGCCAGCCCACGCAGATATCGCGAATCGCCTGCAACCCTTCCTGGCCGAGGCGCTTGAGCTTTGCGTCGCGGGGAATCGGCTGGTTCAGGTCGCCGGCGGCGCCGAGGAGACGACGACGGATCGAATCCTGACTCC
>JAQCER010000746.1 GCA_027618625.1 Verrucomicrobiota bacterium | reverse complement strand
CTTCGAATAAGCAGCGAGTCGGAATGTTGGTTAACCTGACCGAAGAGTCCAAGATCAAAATGGCGGACAGGGTGGGATTCGAACCCACGGTGACATTTCTGCCACACACGCTTTCCAAGCGTGCTCATTCGACCACTCTGACACCTGTCCGTATAAATGGGCCCGAGGGCGGAGTGATCGCACTTTTCGGGCAAAAACCCTGTGTTGCAAGGGTTTTCTTTGGCGGTTCCGATCAGGCTTGCAGGGCGCTGGGCGGCGATTTTACTCGGGAAAGTCGCCCGCCCCGCCAGTCGAGGCCCTGCATTGAACAACGGCGGACGATCCGATAGCCTCGTCCAATGCATCCCTTTTTCAGTTTTCCAGTGCTCGCAGCGCTCTTGATCCACGCGCAGGCTGAGCCGGACTCTATTCGGTCCCCACAATCGTTCGCACCTTACGCCGAGCCCGGCTTTCCCTGGTTTTCGTCTGTGGTCGATGCTACGGCAGCGGCTGGGACGAATAAGGGAACGAATCTGACAGTGCGCGGAGTTCTGTTGCGACCCGGGAATGGAATCTATGCCTGCTTCGACACCGATCTCCTGCGAATTTCTGCAGTCTGGAAAGGCGCGCCCGATGGGCAATTCATTGAGATGAATGGGATCGCTACGCTTTCTTACGATGTCGATTTTCGCAAGGCCCCGGCCGGTCAGGAAATCCTGCCGAATATCATTGGCGACTTTCTTTTTGGCAATTTGGTCGAGCCGGGCTGGCTGGTGCGAGCGTCTGGGAAGCCGCTCGACTTCAGCGATCCGCGTGAGCCAGCACCTGCTGCCGACGAGCCCGGGCGCGGCCCGATCCCTCGAGCGCTTGGGAAATTCGATGGCATCCGGATGATCAAAATCAATGGGAACCCTGGCTGCCAGCTGGAATACACCGTCGCCGATGCGAAGCTTCGCGAGCGGGTGCATTCTGTCGTGGGCGGGGTTCAGCGTTCGTTCGAGATCGAACCTCACAAGGCTGAGATCGTGCTGGTCATTTCGAATACGCCCGGGGCGACCGTGACCAGCAGCGCGACAGTTGCGTTGGTCGATGCCCGCCACACCGTCTCGATCCCGCCCAACGAGAAGCTGCATTCGTTCTTTGTCAGGGTATCCACTGATGCTGCGGCGAATGATGATGTTCCGGGGGAGCCCGACTTGAATCCCCCGCGTCATTGGCAGGGCACCGTCACCACGCAGGGCACACTCTCCGAGGACATGGAATCGCCCTACGTTGTCGATGATATCGATTTGCCGATGCCCAATCCATGGCTACGCAAAGTGCGTCTGACGGGAATCGATTTCTTTCCAGATGGCCGAGCGGCGCTGGTGACCCTGGACGGCGACGTATGGATCGTGAGCAATCTCAACGCTGACCTGAAGGATCTGCGATGGCAGCGCATCGCCTCTGGACTGCACGAGCCGCAGAGCATCCGCGTGCGCAATCGCGAGATGTTTGTGTTCGACAAGAACGGGCTGCAACGGCTGGTGGACACCAATGGCGACGGTGAGATCGACTTTTACCACAACTTCTGCAGCGACTTCGGGCAAACAGCGGAGACGCGCGAGTATCCGAATGACTTTGTGGTGAAACCGGACGGCGGTTTTTATCTCGCAAAGGGCGGCCAGGTGGCGACTCGCCTGGGCAAGGACAATGGCGCGGTGATCGAGGTGTCGGCGGATGGCCAGATGACGAAAATATATGCGCGTGGTCTGCGCCAGCCCTTCCTTGGGATCCATCCGCAGTCGGGTATGTTGACGGCATCGGATCAACAGGGCCACTTCATTCCGTCGACGCCCGTGCACTGGATTCGGGAGGGCGGCTACTACGGCTTTGATCAATCGATCGCCGATCCGGAAAATGCGCCACCGATCACTCCGCCCCTGACGTGGATTCCTCATGAGGTCTGCCAGTCAGGTGCAGGGCACGTATGGATGCATGAGAAAAAATTCGGCCCCATGAGTGGCGCTCTGCTGCACCTGGCATTTCACCATCCTGGAGCCCACCGGGTGTACCTCGATCTTGAAGGGGTGGCACGGGACATCGAAAACCATCCGCCACAAGCGGCAGTGATCCCGTTAGGATTGGCGGTCAGCGGGCCGATTCTCAAGGGAGCGGTGAATCCTGTCGATGGTCAGCTCTACGTGTGTGGAGCCCAGGTCTGGGGCAGCAGTTCCAACCTTGTCAGCGCCCTGCAACGCGTTCGCTACAATCCAAAGGCGCCGTGCTATCAGCCGTCCGAAATTCGAGCGACTGACGAGGGCGTGCTGTTGCGTTTTCCCTTTGAACTAGAGCCCTCCGCCGATCCGCACGAAATCCTGGCACGGCGTTGGAACTATGTGCGCACGTCCGACTACGGCTCCGGTCACTACAAGCTGGATGGCTCGGCAGGCGAAGAAGTCCTGCCGGTCGTGCGCACCGAGTTCTCGGAAGACTGCCATTCCATTCTGATCCGACTGCCGGACATGCAGCAGACGATGCAACTGGCGATCAGTTACAGTCTGCGGGCCAAGGGAAAAGGTAAGGACGGGAAACGTTTCGCCGACTCCGCCTATATGACGCCGCAGCGCATTCATCCATTTGATGCTGCCATGTCTGGATTTGCGCCGTTGGCTGAGATCACAGCAGAGCAGCTCGCCGCGACCACATTCGTCACCCAACATGAAAAGAAAGCCGATCCCTCGATGGAGTATGGAATATTGCTGGCCAACCAGTTTGGTTGCCTCGGCTGCCACTCGGTTGATGGCACAATGGAAGGAAAAAAAGCACCCAGCTGGAAAGGCCTGGCTGGTTCCGAACGCAAACTCACCAGCGGTGGCTCCGTCACCGCCGACCGCAACTATCTGATGGAATCCATCCTCAATCCAACGGCAAAAGTAGCCGCCGGGTTCGAGTCCACCGAAACCGGCATGCCTCCCTACAAAGGAATCCTAACAGATATACAACTGGAATCACTGTTGCTATACTTTGAAGGGCTTGCAGAGCGGTAGCGGATAAGATGATAAGGTAGCGCTCTATTCCGGATCTTTACCAA
>JAQCER010000745.1 GCA_027618625.1 Verrucomicrobiota bacterium | reverse complement strand
CTTTGCGCTTTGATCCTCTATGCCCTCGCGGATCCCTGTTTTAGCGTTGCGAATCCCGGATTGAGCCCTTAAGAAACCTTAAGAAGGCTTCCTGACAAAATGCTAAACAAACTGATTAGACTGAGCCTGGCTCAGAGAGCCTTGGTAGTCGCACTGTCGCTGGTTGTCCTCATCCTCGGGGCAAAAAAGGGACTCGAACTCCCTGTGGACGTCCTTCCTGATTTGACGAAGCCCACAGTCACCATCCTGACAGAAGCACCAGGATTTGCACCGGAGGAAGTCGAAACTCTGGTGACCATCCCCCTCGAGAACACACTGATGGGAGTCAGCGGAGTGAGCCGATTGCGATCAACCAATGACATCTCACTGTCGCTCATCTTTGTTGAATTTGACTGGGGAACGGATGTCAATGAAGCGCGGCAGTTCGTCCAGCAGCGCCTTTCTGGAGCCAGTGAAGTGCTGCCTCCTGGAGTCACGCCTTACATGACTCCAGAGGCCTCGTTAATGGGTGACATCATGATGGTGGGGCTCAGGGATCCTTCTGGCGTTACCAGCCCTCGCGACCTCCGGGTGCTGGCAGACTGGGTCGTTGGCCGTCGCTTCCAGTCGGTCCCCGGAATCGCCGAAGTCCTCAGCATGGGCGGTGGCGTCAAACAGATCCAGATTCAGCCAAATCCTGAGAACATGCTGGCGATGGGCGTCACCTTCGAACAGGTGCGCGACGCAGCAGCAAAGGCCGTCCGCAACACGACGGGTGGATTTTTGACCGAACAAGCCCAGGAAATCATGGTGCGCAATCTGGCGATGACCACGGACCTGGACGCGATCGGCGATACCGTAGTCGTTCACGAGAATGACCGCGTCATTCGTATCAAAGACGTTGCGGACGTGATTTGGGATATCGAACCGATGCGAGGCGACGCCGGAATGGGCACCAAACTGACTCCCGACGGTGGCCATGTGCAAGGAGCGGCCAAAGGCGATGCCGGAGTGATCATCAACGTGCGCAAATCGCCCGGCTTCGATACCATCGATCTCACCATAAAAATCGAGAAAATTATGGGTGAACTACGGACAGCACTCCCGCAAGGCGTAGAACTTCTCACCCTCTACAGACAGCGCGACTTCATCGATCTCTCCATTGGCAATCTGAAAGAGGCCCTTCGCGATGGTGCCATCATGGTATCGATTATCCTGTTTTTGTTCCTGTTCAATTTCCGCGTCACGTTCATTACGCTTACCGCGATTCCGCTTTCGTTGGCGATCACGATTCTCGTGTTCGATTTTCTCGATCTCAGCGTCAATTCGATGACACTGGGCGGCCTTGCCGTAGCCATCGGAATGGTTGTCGATGATGCGATCGTTGACGTTGAAAATGTATTCCGCCGACTTCGGGAGAACGCCGAATCCGCATCGCCCAAAGCGAGGCTTGAAGTGATCGCACTCGCATCTGGCGAAGTTCGCTCGTCGATTCTCTATGCCACGATTCTCATTATCCTGGTATTCCTTCCACTGCTCGCGTTGAGTGGAGTCGAGGGCAAGTTGTTCACCCCAATCGCGATCGCCACGATCGTCAGCATGGCGGCATCCTTCGTCGTTTCCCTTACCGTCATTCCCGTTCTCAGCTCGTTTTTGATCAATCCGAGGCCAGGCAAGGTGCATCAGGACGGATTCGTTGTTCGGGCTCTTAAGAGAGTCTTCGCCGCGACATGGTTGCGATTTTCGCTCGCACAGCCGCTGCTTTTGTTTGCCCTCACCGGAATGCTGTTGTTTTACAGCTACACAATTTACCTCAAGATGGGCGGCAATTTTCTGCCCCCGTTCCGCGAGCCCACAGCAGTGATCGCAATGACCACTGCTCCGGGAACGTCGCTCAAAACAACTACCGAGCTTTCCAGAACCGCACAGGACTTGCTGCTCCAGATCCCGGGTGTCGAAACGGTCGGCTATCGCGTTGGACGTGCCGAACGGGGCGATCATGTCGTGCCCGTTTCCACTGTCGAATTCGACGTCGAGTTCACCGAGATTGGTGAACGTGATCGGCAGGCCACTCTCGACCAGATTCGGGCCACCATGCGCACGATCCCTGGAACCTTTAGTGCGATGAGCGGCCCACTCGCGGACCGCGTCGGTCATATGTTGAGTGGCGTATCGGCAAAGGTCGCCATCAAAATCTACGGATCGGATCTGGCTGAACTACGCCGCCTGGGTGACGAAGTAGCAGAGATCGCGCGAACCATTCCAGGCCTGGAAGAGGCGCGAACCGAACAACAGGCCCCCATCCCGCAGTTGCGCATCGAAGTCGACCGCAAACGTGCCCTGGCCTACGGCGTCACGCCCGGTGACCTCAATGACGAGCTTGCCTCGCTCATGGGAGGCGAAACCGTTGCCCAGGCATACGAGGGGCAAAGGGTCTACGACCTTGTCGTCCGCCTGCCGTCCGAGTGGCGGGAAAATCCAGATCGGCTGCAGAATCTCTACATCGACACTGCCAGCGGCCAGCGCATTCCGCTCAGCTACGTCGCCGATATCCGCCAGGCCACCGGACCAAATACGATCCTTCGAGAAGACACGTTGCGCCGGTTTGTAGTCTCGATCAATCCGACAACTTCCGATCTCAATGCTGTCGTTGAGAAGCTGCAGCAGGACGTCGCCACGAAACTGACACTCCCGACAGGCTACACCGTATCGTTCGAGGGAGAATATGAGGCGCAGCAGGAAGCCACCCGCATCATTGCGACGACATCCGCCATCATCCTGATCGTGATCATCTTCCTGCTTTACAGCTATTTTCAGAGCTTCCGCTTTGTGCTTCTGGTTCTTACTAACATTCCCATCTCGCTCATTGGTGCCATACTCTACACCCACTACACTTTGAATAACATCAGTGTGGCGACACTCGTAGGCTTCATTGCCATCACGGGAATCGCCGCCCGTAATTCGATCATGATGATTTCACACTATCTTCACCTGATGAGACATGAGGGCGAAAGCTTCACCTATCAGATGGTTGTGAGAGGAACTCTTGAGAGACTCGTGCCCGTGCTCATGAC
>JAQCER010000744.1 GCA_027618625.1 Verrucomicrobiota bacterium | reverse complement strand
GGCGGGCGCAATCCTGCCCCCTCGACCCGATTCGCCTTGTTCATTCTGAGGGTTAATCATGGCTCTATTGGATGCGTGGGTCCTCCAAATCTCCACCACTCTTGGTGCGTCGCTTCAGGGACTACAAATTCAGGGCGTCACCAGCGTTGGTTCTCGGATTAGAAATCGAAAGGATCTTACGGGTGCCTTCGATTGGCGTTCTGAGTATCTCAGACAGGGTGACCCCTACAAGCCGACCGTGGGGATGATCGTAGTCGACGACGATGTCTGCCGGATCAATCGTGTCCTCAAGATCTGCTGCGTCGGACATGATTCTTGGCGAACGATAAGCGGACCGATGGTGATGGAGCGGCAGCGGAATCACCATTCAATCTCGCGTCTGGTTCAGCGATTCAAGGCTCATGGCGCCTTGACATTAGAGAAAGGTTCGAAATACAGGTATTCGACGGATAAAATCTGCGACGATGTAGCTCGCCAGAAGTCCAGTTGCCGTGAGCAATGCGGCAAGCCCATACATGTTCTGGGGTAGTGCGCGGAAAAACATCGCCAATGCAACCAACACCGGAGCGTGCAAGACATAGACCGCGAACGACCGCTCAGCCAGCCATCGCATGAGCGCATTCTCAAAGTCCAGCTTCCGTGAAAAGAACGCAAGTGCCCCAAGCGAAAGGCCGACACCAGCGAACTGTTCCCATAGCGCAAACCCGAGCGCCTGCCAGTGCCAACCACCAAAGAAATACTCAACTTTACCGTTCTGCATGCCGAGGAGCATCAGCGTGAGCAGCACCGCCGGGCCACCGAGCAGCGCAATCCAGCCGGCGGCGCGGGCAAGGGACGATGCTGCCAGCGGAAGCAGCCAGCCGTAACGGGCTGCGTGCAATCCACAGATAAAGAACGCAACGTATTGGGGGAAGAAGCAGAGCTGCATGTTCAGCACGTTCGTTCCGATTGGCTGGATGAGCCGCACTGCGAACGTGCCCAGACTCAATGCCAGTGCGAACGTCCACAGGAATGACACCCCTGGAGCAGCTACGGTGGCACCAGCCGCAGGCTGACTGGCTGATTCATCGCGCTCTCCAACCAATGGTCGCCGCCATGCCAAGCGCGATCCCGCAAGCAGAAGGCACAGGATAAGCAGGGCGACAGCGAACCAGAGCGGGCCGGTGGAACTGAGAAATCGTCCCGAACTGATGTAATTCAGGTAGAACGCTCCCGGTGATCCGAATTTGGCGTTCCACGGGTTGAGGATCACCAGAATAAACGGATGAATCACCAGCATGTAGAACAGTGCCGGAAGACCGAGCCGCAACAGGCGCTCACGCGTGAACCGCCTTGGGCCGCGGCGCGCAAGCGAGCCATGCGCAAAATAGCCCGAGATAAAGAACAATAGCCCCATGAAGAACGACTGCAGATATCCCTCCCAAACAATGAACGGAACCTTCGCTGCCAAGGTGGGTTCGCGCTCGCTCATAAAATACCAGTCGCCTACGTGGCTATACGAGACACAGGCGTGCAGGTTGACGACGAGGACGATCACGAACGTGCGCAGATGATCAACCCATGGCAGGCGAACGATGGGTGCGGGCGGCATTTGCATCAGGATTCAACTGGATTCTTTTCTGTGGCACCGGGAGCGCCGCCTTGCAATGCAACAGGGCTAAGGGTTGAAATGAAGAGGGTCATGTCGACTCGCCAGCGGTAGCCGGTCGTCGTCCACCACCGTCTTGCTCGCTTTCTTTTCTCTCTGTGCCAAGCCAAGCCACAGAATATTACCATCGATATCTTTGATCTTCATGTGGTAGCCGGTTGTCCAGCACAGCCTTGTTCGCCGCCTTGAATTCATAAACTAAGTGCATTCGTCCGTCCCACGACATGTCGTGACGAATCGAGAAGCTCATTCCGCAATGCGAGTCCGCTGCTCATGCCTGCGATTTCCTGATGTGAGTGAGTGGAAGCCAGCCCTCTGCACTATCGCCAACGCTGACCAGTGCCCAGCCATCAAGTTGGCGGAGGATATTCCCGCTATCCCCGGCTGCGACCGTCAACTCCCGGGCTGAGTATGACTCCGTGGCCGTAGTGGTGCCGCTGTGCGATGCCAGAAAGGAACCGTGAACCCAACCCTCAATGCCTGTAGCGGCACGACACCAAAACCAGCCGGGAAACTGGTCGTCTGGCCGACAAACGACAACCTCCTCGCCTTCCTCGAAGCAAATGGGGTTCTTATACTGCTCCTCGTATGGTTCTGTGACCTCAAATCGCATAGCTGGCTGTGCTGGCATCACGGATGGCGTGTTGAAGGTAGGCGCACGTCTACTAAGCTGTGCCGACCGCCTCCCGAGAGGGCGGGTGGATGACAGCGGAAGCGTTCGAGGTAAGGTTAGACATGGAAAACAGTGGACAGCAGGGAGGCGGTTGGCACCAGCGCTTAGTTGCTAGCCATTTGTTTTCGGCCGCTTCTTCGCATAAGGTTTCAGTTCCTTCTTGAGCTGCTCGAATGGACCGTCCTCGAAATCGTATCGATACTCGTTCTTGCCGTCGCTGTAGATGATCTCATGGCAGCCGAAACAGATCTGGGCATAAAACCGAGATCCATCCTCATCGAACCACTCAACTGCGTAATCTGGATGAAATCCTCCACAAGCCTTCTCTCCTCGAAAAACCTGGATTGTATCGGGTGACGAAAGGATGGGCTTGAGCTTAGCGGAGTTCGTGGCCGCAACAGCAGGAGTATAGAAGCGGAAAGAGCCAAGCTTCTCGGTGTCCTCCCGCTGGGACTCTGCAGCTAAGAGTTCACGCTCGAACCTTTGGTGCGGCAATCCTTCGTAAACGTTGACGTGCGCAGCATCCGCAATCGCCAGTCGAATCCCTCTGGACGCGTCCTCCCTTGCAGGGGCGCGTTCCCCTGTGGAAAGACAGCCGATTAAGAGAGTGGAAAACAGGAATGCGATGTTTCGGATCATAGTGTTTCGATTTCTTGGGCTAACGCCAGAGGTGTGGCACTGGCTACCGGGAGCGCCGCCTCGCAACAGGGTTAAAGGTTGAAGTAAAGAGCCG
>JAQCER010000743.1 GCA_027618625.1 Verrucomicrobiota bacterium | reverse complement strand
TCAAGGAGGCGCTCGATGCCGCCCACGGCCACGCTCACAATGAAGACGGTTCAGAAACGGCTGCCGATAAGAAGGGAGAGAGTTCAGGAAGCCACGAAGGTCACGACCACGGTGATGCAAGTGAGAACGGTGGGAAAGCGAATCGATACCTTCAGATCTATGCGGGCGTCGTGACCTTGCTCGCGCTGGTTTTCGGGCAACTGCTTTGGAACTCCAGACGCACGGCCAAAACTCCCTTCAAACCCACCGCCAAAACGGCCTCCAAAACCGCCTGAGCCATGCTTGATCTTCTTATTCGATTTTCGTTGTCGCAGCGTAGCCTGATCCTGGCTGTCGCTGTCGTGCTCCTGGTCCTCGGCGTAAAGAAAACGCTCGAATTACCGGTCGATGTCTTGCCGGACCTCACCAAGCCAACCGTCACTCTGTTGACCGAGGCCAAGGGCTACGCGCCGGAAGAAGTGGAAACCCTGGTCACGATTCCCCTGGAGAACGCCCTCATGGGTGTGACCGGCGTGAATCGTGTGCGCAGTGTCAATGATATCGGTCTTTCCCTGATCTTCGTTGAGTTCGATTGGGGCACAGATATTTACCGGGCTCGACAGTTCGTGCAGGAACGTCTCGTCGGCGCCAATGACGTGCTGCCCGATGGAGCCACTCCCTACATGACCCCTGTCTCTTCTCTGATGGGCGACATCATGCTCGTGGGACTGCGGGATTCCACAGGCAACACATCTCCTCGCGATTTACGTGTGTTGGCTGACTGGGTCATCGGACGGCGTATCCAGTCCATTCCCGGGATCGCCGAAGTTCTGACGATGGGCGGCGGAGTCAAACAAGTGCAGGTGCAGCCCGATCCTCAGCGAATGTTGCTTCATCGAGTCACCTTCGAGGAGCTTCGGAAATCGGCGGCGGAGGCGGTCAAGAACACCACTGGCGGTTTCCTTACAGATCGGGCCGAGGAGATCATGGTGCGCAATCTCGCCATGACGACCGATCTTGACGCTATCGCCAACACAGTCGTCTCCTACCGCAATGACCGGCCGATTCTCATTGGGGATGTCGCCGATGTGGTCTGGGATATTGAACCGATGCGCGGCGACGCCGGCATGGGCGTCTCAGGCCGTGAACCCGACAAGGACGGCCGTCTCGCTCACCGAGGCGTCATTCTGAGCATTCGGAAATCGCCGGAATTTGACACGATCGCCCTCACGGAAGAAGTCGAAACGGCGCTTGAGGAGTTGAAGTCGTCGCTTCCCAAAGGAGCGGAGTTGATCCCGCTCTACCGGCAATCGGAATTCATCGATCTGGCCATCGGCAACCTCAAAGAAGCGCTCCGCGACGGAGCCATCATGGTGGCGATCGTTCTCTTCCTCTTCCTCTTCAACTTTCGCGTGACGCTGATCACCCTGACCGCGATCCCATTGTCGCTCGGCATCACGGTTCTGGTTTTCGATCTCATGAACCTGGGCGTCAACTCAATGACGCTTGGCGGATTGGCTGTCGCTGTTGGGATGGTCGTCGATGACGCCATCGTGGATGTCGAGAACGTCTATCGCAGACTGCGTGAGAACGCCGCCATGGGGAATCCGACGCCGAATCTGGAAGTCATCGCGCGGGCCTCTGGCGAAGTCCGTTCATCCATTTTCTACGCCACCGTTTTGATCATTCTCGTATTCCTGCCACTGATGGCGCTGAGCGGAGTGGGAGGCCGGCTCTTCACGCCCATCGCCATCGCGACTATTGTTAGTATGGCCGCGTCCTTCATCGTCTCGCTGACGGTGATTCCGGTTCTTAGCTATTTCCTGCTGAAGCCCAAGGCCGGAAACGAACACCGCGACTTCATCCTCGTTCGTTGGTTAAAGGCGATCTTTCGCGCCACGTGGCTTCGGTTGGCTCTCTCACAGCCGTTGGTTGTTCTCGCCGTCACCGGCGTTCTGATGTGGTTCAGCTACGGAGCGTATTTGAAAATGGGACGAAACTTTCTTCCACCGTTCCGGGAACCCACAGCTCTGGTCGCGACGACATCGGACCCCGGCACTTCACTGAAAACCACCGCCGAGCTTTCGGACACGGCGCAGGAGCTGCTCTTGCGAATTCCGGGCATCAAAACCGTCGGATACCGCGCCGGGAGAGCGGAGCGAGGGGACCACGTCGTGCCCGTTTCCACTGTTGAATTCGACGTTGAGTTCGACGAGTCCGCCGGACGTGAACGGGAGGAGATCATCAAAGATATCCGCGAGACCATGAAAAGCATCCCCGGCACGTTCAGCGCGATGAGCGGGCCGCTCGCCGACAGGGTTGGCCATATGCTCAGCGGCGTTTCCGCCAAGGTCGCGATAAAGATATTCGGACCGGACCTTGAGGAACTTCGGCGTATCGGTTCAGAGATCACAGAAGTCGCGCGCCAGGTGCCAGGCATGGAGGAAGCACGCATGGAACAACAGGCAGCTGTGCCGCAACTGCGCATTGAGCCGGACCGCGAGCGAGCCGCCGCGTATGCGATTACTCCCGGCGCAATCACCGGCGAACTAGCCAGTTTGATGGGCGGCGAAAGCGTCGCGGAAATCTACGAAGGCGTCCGTGTCTACGACCTAGTCGTTCGCCTGCCCGGCGAGTGGAGGGAAAACCCGGAACGCCTGGAGAATCTCTATGTCGACACGGTGAGCGGTCAGCTCATCCCGCTGGGCTACGTGGCCGACTTTCGTCAGGCCACCGGCCCCAATACCATTCTACGGGAGAACACCCGTCGCCGTTTTGTCGTTTCCGTCAATCCCACGGTCAGCGATCTCGTTTCGGCGGTGGATACATTGAAACTTGAAGTCACTGAAAAGGTGAAACTTCCAGATGGATACAGCATTTCATACGAAGGTGAGTATCAGGCTCAGAAGGAGGCTTCCCGGACCATCGCTGTCATGTCAGCGGTCATCCTCCTGGTCGTTGTCTTCCTGCTGTATTCCTACTTCCAGAATTTCAGCTTCGTGATTCTCGTGCTGACAATCATCCCCGTTTCTCTCATCGGGGCAATCCTCTATACCCGCTACACGTTGGACAACGTCA
>JAQCER010000742.1 GCA_027618625.1 Verrucomicrobiota bacterium | reverse complement strand
ACTTGCCACCAATCGAAGTGGTCAGGCGACCGTCCTGCGGCAGTCGCTTTTCCGCGATGTTCAAGTTGGCCACGACCTTGATACGCGAGGTGACCGTCTGCGCGAGGTGAGCCGGCGGAGGTGCCATCTCGATCAAGCTACCATCGACACGGTAGCGGATCTTGAAATTCTCTTCGAAGGGCTCAAAGTGAATGTCGGACGCTCCAGCCTTCACAGCCTGATAGAGGACAAGGTCGACGAAACGAACGATCGGCGCCGAATTCGCATCCCCGTCGGCCCCTTGTCCCTCGGCCTCTTTGGCGATCTCCGAGAGAATGTCTGCCATATCCTCCGTGTTGGTCGCGTAGTATTCGTCGAGCAGCCGGTGAATCTTTGTGGTATCCGCCACGATGAGCACAACGTCCTTCCGCAGGGCAAAACGAAGATCATCGAGCGTCTGCGCATTCAGTGGATTGATCATCGCCACGTGCACTGCAGAATCATCCACACGAATGGGAAATACGCCTTTGGTCTGTGCCATGTCGGTGGGGATCAGCCTGAGAACTTCATCATTCGGGATGAATCGCGTCAGATCCATGTATTCCGCGCCGATCTCCTCGGCAAGAACTCCAAAGATCTGATCCTTGTCCTCGATGACACCGGCTTCTTTGAATACGGTATGGATTTCCTTTCCAGTGGCAGTCTCGTGCATGAACTGCTCACCTTGTTCGTCGGTTATGTAACCATTTCGGATGAACAGATCAACTACGTCTTTGGCTTCCATTGGTGCAGTAAGGTAAAAATTGGTGGGATTGTCAGGTTTTAAAAAAATGAGCGCGGAGGAAAAGTCTAGTCTGCGTCCATTCCGGTTACGCGGATGACTTCTTCGGCAGTGGTCACACCCGCAACCATCTTGCGGATACCGTCTTCACGCAAAGTTCGCATTCCGAGTTCACGAGCACGGCGGCGCAGCGCCGGAGTACTCAATTCCTGAGTGACAAGGTTCTTCATCTCCTCGGTCATCCTGAACGTTTCAAGAATGCCAAGACGCCCTTTATAGCCTGTTTGTCGACAGAGTTTGCAGCCCGTTCCTCTTCTCAAATTCACGTCGCTGAACTTCGACAAATCCACACTGAGAAGCCGCAGCTCACGCTCGGACATCTCGGTCGGCCCATTGCACTCTGGACAGACTTTCTTGACAAGGCGTTGGGCAATCATTGCCCGGGTCGCACTGGCGATCAGGAATGGCTTGATGCCCATGTCCGCAAGGCGCGCAACGGAACTCGGCGCATCGTTCGTATGGAGAGTTGAGAACACCAAGTGGCCCGTGAGACTTGCATTGATCGCAATCGCAGCAGTTTCCTGGTCCCGAATCTCGCCAACCATGACAATGTTGGGCGACTGGCGCAACATCGAGCGCAGTGCGGCAGCAAAGGTCATACCGATCGATGCCTTTACCGGCACCTGATTGATTCCGGGCAGCATGTACTCTACCGGATCTTCAACGGTGATGATCTTTCTGTCCGGGCGGTTGATCGTATTCAGACATGCGTAAAGCGTAGTCGTTTTTCCAGATCCCGTGGGACCGGTCACCAGGATAATTCCGTCTGGCAAAGCGATCAACTCATTGAACATCTCTTCATCATCAGAGAAGAAGCCCAACTCAGCCAGTCCCAGCAGCAGCGAGGACTTGTCGAGAATACGCATGACAACACTCTCACCATGGTTGGTGGGGACTGTGGAAACGCGAAGATCGATCTCCTTCCTGCCAAGCTTGGCTTGAATTCGACCGTCCTGCGGCACGCGTTTCTCGTCGATGCTCATGCTGCCCGTCATGATCTTCAGGCGAGCCAAGATCGGGCCGTGCAAGCGCAGAGGATGCTCAGCAACCACGTGCAAAGCACCATCGATACGGAGCCGGATCCGCAGCCGGTCCACCATCGGCTCGATGTGAATGTCACTGGCGCTCATCGAGAATGCGTCCTGCAGTACCTGACTGACCAACTTGATGATTGGGGCATCGTCAGCAGACTCAATAGCCCCCATGTCAATATTGATCGCATCGCCCGGCGCGACATTCGGATCAATACCATAGAAGTCCTTGATCATCCCGAAGACCGTGCTCCGCTGAGCGAGAACGAACTCGCACTTGTAGCCACTGAAAACGTGCGGCAGCGCGTCAAGAGTCTCGATATCAAACGGGTCCCAAACGGCGATCGTCAGAACACTGCCCGCAAGCTTGGCCGGAACCACCTTGTAGCGACTGGCAGATGTCTTATCCATCGAATCCAGCGCCGCTTGATCGGGTACCTGTGCTGCCAGATTGTAAAATTCCATTCCTGCGTTGTTCGCCAGAGTACGTGTGAGATCCTCTTCCGAAATCCGCTCATCACTCACAAGCGCGAGTACAGCACTTTTGCCATCGGCAACTGCTTGGGCGAACTCGACGTCTTCAGGAGCCAAAAGACCGGATTCCTGCAACAACTGAACTAGATCTTCTTCGTTTGAGTACACAATAGGGTACGGGGTACGGGGTACGGGGTACGGAAATGGGGTTATGCCCTTAAAGGCCAACAATGGATGTAACGAGCGCGGAGAATGGCTTTTCCCGTGGGGTTTGTCAATCTTCCCAAAAAGGTATTCCCGAATATCATAAGCCAATAACTTTCAAAGATTTACTTCCAAACAATTGGTTCCGAACGGCCCTGTTTTCCAACTTTTTTCCTTCTCGAAAACGAATCTCTAGGTAATTTTCTTAGTGAAAAGGGTTTTTTCTTGAAAATGGGTCCCCACTTTACGTTTTGGAGTTTTGGCGCAGCTCCGACGAACGAAAACCGGCGGATCACCGGTACTGGTGCCCTTCCTCGGGTTCCTGCCACACGGAGTCGCTCCCTTCTGACATTGGGTACAGTCTGCAGGCAGGCGACGCGAAAATTCCGGGCCGCATCTTAATTAAGTGTTACGTCAAAATGACGGATCGTTAAGTCCAGTTCGCTTCTAAAAAATGAGACGATTCGTGCGAGCCTGAGGCTCGATGGAGATTAGCCGGTGGCGAAAGCCACCGGAAAGTGAATGAAGCGC
>JAQCER010000741.1 GCA_027618625.1 Verrucomicrobiota bacterium | reverse complement strand
ATGTTTAGGAAAATACTCATCGCCAACCGCGGCGAAATCGCACTGAGAATCATCCGTTCCTGCAAGGAGCTGGGGATCCAGACCGTCATGGTCTACTCAGAGGCGGACGAGCGCTCGCTCCCCGTCCAACTCGCGGACCAGGCGATCTGCATCGGCCCCAGCGCCAGCTCTGCGAGCTACATGAAGATCGAGCACATCATCAGTGCCGCCGAAGTGGCGAACGTTGATGCGATCCATCCTGGCTACGGCTTTCTCTCGGAGAATGCCCGCTTCGCCCGCATTTGTGAAAGCTGCAAAATCAAGTTCATCGGCCCGTCGGCGGATGTCATCGAACTGATGGGGGACAAGAATCAGGCGCGCGCCACTGCCCGGAAATACAAAATCCCGGTCACGCCTGGCTCCGATGGTGTCGTCAAGAACGAAGCAGAAGCACTGAAGATCGCAGCTGAAATCGGCTACCCCGTGATGGTCAAAGCCTCGGCTGGTGGCGGTGGTCGCGGCATGCGTCCGGTGCACAATGAAGCCAGCATGGGCTCTGCATTTTTCGCGGCCCGGCTCGAAGCAGAGAAGGCATTCGGCAATGGCGAAATGTATCTGGAGAAGCTGATCATCAATCCGCATCACATCGAGTTTCAGATCGTCGGGGACTCGAAAGGCAACATCGTTCATCTCGGCGAGCGTGACTGTTCGTTGCAGCGCCGCAACCAGAAGATCATCGAGGAATGCCCGTCGCCGTTCTTGAGCGACAAGCTCCGCAAGCGGATGGGAGCAGCCTCTGTCCGCCTCGCAAAGGAGATTGGCTACGAGAACTGCGGCACCATTGAGTACCTCGTTGACAACGATGAGAACTTCTACTTCATGGAGATGAACACGCGCATCCAGGTGGAGCATCCGATCACCGAGGAAGTCTATGGCTGCGACCTCATCAAGGAGCAACTGCGCATCGCGGCTGGCTATCCCCTCTCCAACCATGTGAAGAAAAATCAGCCGCGCGCCCATTCGATTGAATGCAGGATCAACGCGGAAGATCCCTTCAACAACTTCGCCCCTTCGCCCGGCCGGATCCGCAATTTCTATGCGCCCGGCGGTCGAGGCGTTCGCATCGACAGCCACATATATTCCGGTTACGAAGTCCCGCCCTACTACGACTCGATGATCGCCAAGCTGATTGTCACCGGCGCCGATCGCGAAATCGCGGTCGCACGCATGAAGCGGGCACTCGACGAATTCCTGGTCGACGGCATCAAGACCAGCATCCCGTTCCAGATCGCCATCCTTGAGAGCGCCGACTTCCGCAATGGCAAGTATCATATCGCCTGGGTAGAACAGTTCCTCGCGGGACGCCGAATCCCAGGGAAGTAAGCGATCGGCTGAAGCAACGGTCTACGGAATGGTTCTACCGGGTGGAACGCCCCAACGCTTTATTCACCTCTCGTATCCTCATCGACATCCCTTTCCATCTCTGTTGAATCAAATGAAGTCGATCGACCAATGCCACCTCTACGGGATCCTCGACGCTGGCTACACCTCCCCCGCGGACTTCCCCAGAGTCGCCCGGCTCATGGTCGAAGGCGATGGCATCGATATCTTGCAGCTGCGCGCAAAAGGAGCCTCCCTTGAAGACGTCAAGCGCTGGGCAGACGCTGTGCATGCCATCACCATTGAAGCTGGCGTGCCACTCGTGATCAACGATCACCCGGCCGTCGCCGCAGCAGTCGGTGCCGAAATCATACACGTCGGCCAGGACGACATGCCGCTCGCCGAGGTCCGCAAGCTTGTGCCCCAGAACACCCTCATCGGAAAGTCTACCCACAGTATCGACCAGGCCATGGCAGCCGCAGCAGAAGGCGCTGACTACATCGGCTTCGGCCCGCTCTTCGCCACCCTCACCAAGCCAGACTACATTCCGATCGGCATCGATGATATTCTCACCTTGCACCAGCGACTCTCGATCCCCATATTTTGTATTGGCGGAATAAAGAAAGAGAACTTACTCTCCGTCCTTTCTGCGGGAGCCAAGCGCGTGGTCATTGTCTCAGGAATCCTTCAGGCCGAGGACGTTCCAGCCTATGTAAGAGACTGTAAGCGCATCCTGACAACTTAGTTTAGCGTCCAATCTAGCCCCATGTCCGTCATCGTCGCAGGCCCAATTGCCCTCGATACCATCGAAACACCCACCGAGAAGCGGGACAACGTGCTCGGCGGCTCGGCATCCTATGCGGCCATCAGCGCCAGCTACTTTGCACCCGTGCAGCTGGTGGGCGTCATCGGCACCGACTTCCCGGAACAGCACCTGGATATTTTTCGCAATCTGAACATCGGCATTGAGGGGATCGAAACCGCAGACGGCCAAACCTTCCGCTGGAGCGGCCGCTACTTCGACGACATGAACCAGCGCGAAACCGTGGATATCGCGCTCAACGTCGTCGCCGACTATCACCCAAAACTGACCGAATCAAGCAAAGCTGCCCGCGTCGCGTTGCCGGCAAACATGGCTCCCCAAAAGCAACTGCAGGTGCTGGACCAGCTCGATTCCAGCACCTTCGTCGTCGCCGACAGCATGGACCTCTGGATCAACAGCGAGCGCGAGGCGTTGGTCGACCTCCTCCGGCAGATCGACCTGCTGGTCATTAACGAAGGCGAGGCCAAACTGTTTGCGCAAACGCGCAATCTCATCACTGCGGGGCACCGATTGCGCGATCTCGGCCCGAATTACGTAGTGATCAAAAAAGGCGAGCATGGAGCCTTGCTGTTCGGCGAAGGGCAGTTTTTCTCCACAGTCGCCTACCCACTGCCCCATGTTCTCGATCCCACTGGCGCCGGTGACAGCTTTGCCGGGGGACTCGTCGGATTCCTCTCCGCGCTCGGAAAGGATTCATTGGACTTCGGCGATTTATCGCGTTCTATCGTCTACGGCACGGTAATGGCGAGTTTTAACTGCGAGTCCTTCAGCACTGATCGACTACAGTCACTGACCCAGGAGCAGATTGACTCCCGCGTTCACGAGTTCCGTAGCTACACCACCTTCTAAGCCTTATTTCCGTTCAATTCTATCCAAACT
>JAQCER010000740.1 GCA_027618625.1 Verrucomicrobiota bacterium | reverse complement strand
CAGCTGGACACGATTGAACCGGTTGATCCCCGGAACACACAATTGGTTCAGGATCAGTCCAGCGGTTACCGGATGGCGAAACTGTTTCTGGAAGCTCAGCTCCGACAGATGCCCGCGACCGGTGTTGAGCCGGATTTGGAAGGCATGGGCGTCTTCAAGCCGATGAAGTTCCAGATCCAGACGGTTGAATGGGCTCTTCGTCAACTTCGGCCACGACTGTTGCTGGCCGATGCCGTCGGGCTTGGCAAAACGATTCAGGTCGGGATGGTGCTTTCCGAGTTGATGCGACGTGGTCGGGCGAATCGCGTTCTGGTTCTCGCCAAGAAATCGATGCTGACTCAGTTTCAGTCCGAGCTCTGGAATCGCTTTGGATTTCCTTTGGTGCGACTCGACTCTGCGGGAATCGCCAAACTGCGGCTGCGAATCCCTGCCAACAAGAATCCGTTTGAAGTTTATCAACGTGTCATCATCAGCATCGACACGCTGAAGAACGTGGGTAGCTATCGACACTTTCTGGAAAACACACGTTGGGACTGTGTTGTCATTGACGAAGCTCACAACGTCGCAGGGGCCAGCGTTCCGGAACGCCACCTTGCGTATCGGCTGGCCCGAATGCTGTCCCGGCGAACGGATTCGATGCTGCTGACCACCGCCACGCCACACAACGGCAAACGAGAAACGTTTGGCCGGTTGATTTCGCTGCTTGACCCGTCGGCGATCCCTGACCCCGACTTCAAGGAGTACAGCGCCGAAGACATCAAGGGCTTCTTCCTGATGCGTTTCAAGGAAGACGTTCGAGAAGATGCTGGTGCCGACCTGACTGACCGCATGCTCGTGCCGATCGATCAGACCACTGTCGCCGCATCCGAGGAAGAAGAGAAAGTCTATGCGATTCTGTCCGAGTTGCGTGCCGAGGCGACAAAGAACAAGGGCGAGGAAGCCTGGAAGAACAACGTTCTGGTGCAGTACGGCATCTACAAGCAGTTCCTGTCCAGCCCGGAATCCTGTCGCAAGACATTACAGAAACGGATCACGGCAGTTCAGGCCAAAGATCCGGAGAGCCCGGAGCTGCCGTATCTCAGCAGGATGGACAAACAGCTAGGGACTCTCAGTATCCGAGACTCTTCACGGTACCAGCTTCTCAAGCGGCAATTGGAAGCGATCGGTTGGGACGGCAAGGAAAACAGTCCTCGCGTCCTGGTCTTCACCGAGTATCGCGAAACACAGGATGCCCTGGCCGCCGCATTGGCCCAAGACTTCAAGATCAAATACTCGCCGAAGTTCGAGCAACAACCCAAGCAGGTGCTGGCCACGATCAACGGGTCGTGTCCGGACATCCATCTGATGAAGACGGTCGAGGCATTCGGAACGGGTGCATCCGATGTCCGTATGCTGCTGGCAACCGATGTCGCTTCGGAAGGTGTCAATCTGCATCACCAGTGTCACAACATCATTCATTATGACTTGCCCTGGTCGATCATCACGCTGATTCAACGCAATGGTCGTATCGACCGCTTCGGGCAAACCGAGAGCCCGGTGCTGCGATACCTGCGAGTCAGCACGCGGGATGGAATGTTGAAGGGAGACGAGTCGATCTTCGAGCGACTGATCGAAAAGGTCGAGGAGATCAATCGTTCAACGCGTCAGGGCGAAACGGTCCTCAAGCTCTACGACCCTGAAGCGGAAGAACGCTACATCGCCGAAGCGGGCATTCTAAAGGGCAACGTCGACGTCCTCGAAAAGCCCTCCTCAGAAGGTGAGACAGAGTCGAATGAACTGGAATCTGTCTTGAGTCAGGCCAATCCAGCGGGCCAGGCGGACTTTCTGAAATTCCTGCTGGGGGAAACCGAGGAAGCTCCCACCGGAGATTCTGGTGCTGGTTCATCGGAGCAGCAGTATTCACGATTGCGGCTGTACGACGACAAAAGATTTCTGCTGGATGGTTATCGCTACCTGGCGGAACTACATCAGGATTATGCGGCCATTGAAGAAAATGGGAAGTTGATGTTGCTTAATGCCCCCAAGGATCTGCGGCGTCGACTTGGTGCTCCCAATGACCGTGGTGATGTTGTTTTTGGAGCAACCGCTGTTCCCGTCGAGTCCTGGCCGGAAGACAACCAGTTCCGCCTGACAGATGATCCGGATCGGGTGGAACTCGCAATCAAGTCCGCTCGAAACACCTCAGGCCATTGGTCGCGGGAACTGCTCGCGACAGACCAGCAACCGATTCTGCAGTGGATCACCGAGCGGTTATTGATGTTGATGAAGCGTGGTGAATGCCCGCACATCACGTCCCGCAAACTTGAGGCAGGTGAGCTTTGCTTCTGTTTCATCGGCCAGGTCAGTTCCCGCGCTGGAGCCCCGCTGGTGGTCGATGCCCATGCGATTTCATTCCGTAAAGGCGGCGGGTTTGAGCACCAGTCGCTTCGCGATGCTTTGGATGCGGCGGGATTTGATAGTCTCATTAATCAAGGCAACACGGGCGACATTAAAGCAATTCAGGGGCCGCTGATCGAAGCATCCGTGGAATCCAGCCTGGAACACATGCGTGAACTTGGCAGGCAACATGTCGACAGCTTGCTGCCCTATCTGCGACGCGAGAACCGCAGGCTACGCAACTGGAAGAACCGTCGTCAGGAACTGCTCGAATCCCGCATCGAAAAGCTGCCGCCGAATCATCGCAAGACAAAGATGTATCGCAAGGATCTGGAAGAGATGGACGCCTACTTGCGCGACCGAGAAGACAACTGGCAGGACACCTACTTCACTGCATCGACGGAACCGTCCACACAGTTGGTCCTTGTCATTGAAGGAGTCAACTGATGCCTCTGGATACCTGCATCACGAACGTTGGCGAATACTACTCGTCGCACTATCTGGACAGCACTTTCGCGAAAGACGTGAAGGAACTGGTGGCGAAATGGGGCGAACTGGGTTCCGGTGCTCCACCGCGACGGTTTCAGAACCTGTCGCAGTATTACTTCCGGGCCAAGACCCAGGTGCTGGATGAAGAAGAGCCGATCCGGCGACAGTTTGCCGGTGACGAAGCTCGCGGTTGGCACTCGCAACT
>JAQCER010000739.1 GCA_027618625.1 Verrucomicrobiota bacterium | reverse complement strand
CCGAAGAGGGCCTCGATGTTGCCTGCGGAATATTTGGGCCGGATGATGGCGTTGGCCGCAGGTTTCTGATGATCGCCCAGGACAAGACGGATCTTTTCCCAGTCCTCGAAGAAATATTCTTCAAGCAGCGGCAGGATGCTTCCGGAGAAGATTCGCTCCATTTCAGCCAGACTCGGGTCGTCACGCAGCGAGAGGAAGAAGGTGTGTCCGATGGTGTGCTCCCGGTCGTAAAGGACCTCGATTCGGCTGTTCATCGCCGTGAGCAGCTTGTCCACCTGAATGCCGTCGATGGTTGGCAGCTTCGACAGGATCAAGGGATTTGGCATCAGTTCCTCGAAAACGAAGCGTCGCCGCAGGGCAATGTCCACCTGGGCCAGCGACCGGTCGGCGGTGTTCATGGTGCCGATCAGTTAGAGGTGGGCGGGCACGGTGAACGACTCCTTAGAGTAGGGAAGCTTCACGGTGAGGGCCTCGGGTTGGCCGGCCCGCTTGCTGTCCTCGATCAGCGTGATCAGTTCGCCAAAGACCCGAGAAATGTTCCCGCGGTTGATCTCGTCGATGATCAGGACAAAGGGCCGCGGACCGCTCTCCTCACTGGTCTCCTCCTCGTTGAGCAAGGCCCCGAGCAACTCGAGGTCGATTGCAGGTGGCCTGAGGCGGTATAGCGTCATCTGGGAAAATGCCACCGTCATCAGCTGATCGCTGGGAAGCGAGGGGGAAAAGGTGCGGATCCAGTCAACGTCTCGACATTGCTGGTAGAGATGCTCGCGATCTTCTGCCACCGGGAGGAAGCGGTAGTCGCCTTTCACCTCTCCAATGGCCCGGAACTTGTGATTTCCATCGGACACGATGATGAGGTCACCCGGCTTCATCGTGTTCACGAAGGCGTGGCAGGCGGTGACGATATAGTCCGAGTCCGAGCCCTCCGGCTTCTCGGCTTCGACCTTCTCTTTGATGTCGTCCCGGGTCGAGGCTCCCGTAAAGTCGACATCTTTTCCCCAGCCGAGAAGGGCGTATCCCTTTTCGATGCACTCATCGTAGATGGCGGCATCGGGACCGCTTGTATCGCCAAGCGACAGTTTCCAGATCTGCCGGCCCTTGGGATCCACCTTCTTTGCGGGCCCAGTTTTTCCGCTGGTGGTCCTGACAGCGGCTGCCGAACTGCACATCTGCTTGAAAATGCCGTCCTCGACTTCGTAGCAGACCTGCCCCTCCTCGTCCGTGCTCGCCTTGAGACCCTCGACGAAGTCCTCGTAGCTGAAGCTCTGATGGAAGGTCACGAAACCGATGCGCTTTGCTTGGAGGAGTTCGTCGAAGCGGGCTTTCCGCTTTTCCCGGCCATCCTCTTGGCCCTGGGTGGATTGAACCAAGTCCGGATCAATGCTTTCGAGTGCCCGGTCGATCGTAGAATAGGTTTTCCCCGTGCCTGGTGGGCCATAGAGGATCAGATTCTTCGCGGATTCATGTTTGCCTTGGCTGGGGGGTGAGGGAGGATTCTTACCGTTCTCATCATCCGAAGGTTTCGCAGTTGGTCCGTTCGCCAGCATGTCAGGTCTCCGTTCCTCGTGGTAGACTGCATAGAGGAGCCTGGGACGGTGGGCATTCTCGAAATGCCTTTTTTTGATATTCGTGTAGGTTGCCGCTACGTCCCCAAGCGCGGTGAAAAACAGTTTCCGGGAAGTGGAATTCGTCTCAAGTAGGTCGGCCAAGTCGATCCGGTAAAGGCCATGCATTTGCCCGGCGTATGGGGTGCTGAATCGTCCCTCCGGCTCTTGTGATGGGTCCTGCTCCTCGATCCGAGCGATGAAGCACGAATTCGGTTTTTCGGCGGGCGGCCACGTGATTTCAAACACAAGCGTGTTGCCGCAATTCAGCCTCAGCCTCTCCTTTCCTCCGGATTTCGTATTCGTAAGAGAAACCCTTTGCGCCGTGGTTCCTTGGGTGCTGGAAACTCCCAAGGCCACGCATGCTTCGTGGAGCAGATCCAAGGCCGCATTACCCTGCTCTTCGGAATCGAAAAAACGTTTCCACCAGGGATCCGTTTTTGGATCACCCCCAATTCCGGGCTTTTTGGAAAGCGCCTCTTGATGTGCTTGCAGGGAGAACTCCACGCCATCGCCTCCGACTGCCTCACGGATCTTAGGAAGCCAGCTGAAGTATTCGGCTGCGGTCTTGGGTAATTCCCCTATGCCCTTGGTCTTGGCAAAAGCGAGGTTCTTTCCGTCCGTGGCAATCCACTTCTTCGGACACGCCCAGAACATCCCCATCGTCAGCATGGTCAGGCCGACCTTGTGAAGGTCGAGGCATCGCTGCATCAAGCCGGTATCCAGCGCCTCAGGCTCCACGGCCATGATGTGCTCGAAAAATTCCCAGAGCAGCGGGACATGCTCCGGCTTCCGATCCTTGGCGTAGGGCATGAGCCATGAATTCTGTGCGTTCGCTATCGGCAATCCGTCAAAATCCTTGGGAACCTCGGATTCCAGTTTCCACTTGTCCTTGAGAATCTGCCACATCGCCATGCGATTGGAGTCCTTTGTCCCCCGGTTGAAGTTGGCGAGAAACGAGAACGGGTCGATTTCCTTGAGCTGAAAGGTGCTCCCGTCCGCCCCTTGATCGCTGATCAATGTCGCCTTGAGCTTTGCCGAATGCATCCGCGCCAGAATATCGACCAGCTCATGGTTGCGGTCTTTGAACTCAAGCAGGCGCTTGGCGGTCTCTTCGTGTATGGGAATCCAAGTAAACATGGGAAGGGCAAGGTGGTGGGGCACGACTCTACTGGATGTGCTTCCTTCTCATTCTTCTGATAATCGATCCTGAGGCAAGGAGAAGGAGGGCAGAAATACCGGGTTCTGGCACAGAGGATATTTGATCCCACATTGCCGGGCGAAGGCCGGGCCGCTCAAACCGCTGGCCTCGAAGGCCGCCACGACCTCTGACTTATACTGGGCCGTGTAGCGGGAGCGTCCCGCTCGGTCGGATTTGACGATGGAGGTCGATGCCTCCTTCTGCATTGATGCCATAGCCCGGCATCCTATGGCATCTTTGCCCGTCTTGCATAGAGAGGGTCTGTTGACCGCTTAC